>JAQIBZ010000571.1 GCA_027858815.1 Desulfobacteraceae bacterium | reverse complement strand
TAACCATGGGCCTGTTGACGCATTGACGGTCGGCACGGTGGCCGACCCTACGATGCGTGTTGCCGTAGGGCGGGCCACCGTGCCCGCCAGTCAAATTGAATAGAACAAATTTACCGTGGCGTATAGCCTTATAATACTTGACTTTTCAGGCTATTCAGGTTTTTATACTGAATTTTTATTACACCATCATTATTATTACACCATCATTTTATTACACCATCATTATTATTACATCATCAAGGGATTATTCTTTTAAAATTTGCACCACTATATATAAATGGATATTCAGCGCAATTGATTCACAACTTTCTTACATCAATACACGGCCAGGGCCATGACAGCTTTTAAATTAAAATCATGTCCATTTATAATCTGCCTGATGTTTTTTTTCATTGCACAGACACCTCCCAAATCAGCCGCTGAAACCATTCCCGGAAAAAATTTCACCCAATCCGATACCCCATGGCATATCAGTGCAGACACAATCAGCTATAACCAGAAAACAAATATTTATACCGCCACCGGTGATGTAAAAATATATAATGACGACAAAACACTGAGCGCTGAATCGATCCGGTACAACCAGGATACCATGGATACAGAATCAACCGGTGGGGTTCATCTGACAGTGGGCAAAGACACCTTAAAGGGTGATAAGATAATTATCAACCTGAAAACAGGTATCGGCACCATATTTAATGGCAGCATTTTCATTGAAAAAAGTCATTTTTTCATCAGGGGGGACCAGATTCTTAAAACCGGCGAAGATTCTTATACTATCAAGAATGCCAGCGTCACCACCTGTGACGGAGATATTCCACCATGGCAGATTACCGGAAAAGAAGTCGACATAACGATTGAAGAATACGGCACCGTTCGTCATGCGGCACTTTGGACAAAAAATTTACCGATTTTTTATTTTCCTTATATGACATTTCCGATTAACACAAAGCGGGAATCCGGCCTGATCCCCCCCCAAATGGGTTATTCATCCCGCAACGGAATTGAATTTATTCAACCCTATTTCTGGGCGATTAACCAAATCTCGGATGCCACATTCTATTACCATCACCTTCAGCAAAGAGGTGAAAAAATCGGCGCAGAATACCGGTATGCTCTCAGCAATTTCTCAAAGGGCGCGGTGATGATTGACTCATTAAATGACCGGCAAACGGATGACGGCATTGAAGATTCCAGTGACAAATGGGGATATACGGATGACAGTTATTTAAGAACAAACACCGACCGCTACTGGTTCAGAATGAAATTCAACCATCAACTGCCGCAAGGTTTTACCTCAAAAATGGACCTTGATATTGTCAGTGACCAGGATTATCTGGATGAATTTTCATCCGGATATACCGGATATGATGCCACCAAAAAATATTTTGATACTGAATTTGGCCGCGACATTGACGATGAAAATGATAATGTTCGTGAAAACAGTCTTAATATCAATAAGATCTGGACTCAATACAGCTTAAATGCAGAATTGTTATGGTACGATAATGTGATCAACCGGCGTCAGAGTGACACTGATTCAACCCTTCAGCAATTGCCTCTCATTTCATTTAATGCTTTAAAACAGTCTGTGTTAAATAACCGGCTGTTTGCGGACATGAACTCTGAATTTGCTAATTTTTACAGAAAAGATGGAATAACCGGTCAGCGTGTTGATGTTCTCCCGAGAATTTACCTTCCCATGCATTATAAAAATTACTTTACGTTTGAACCGTCAGCCGGTTTTCGGCAAACTGTCTGGTATACCGATCAGACACAGGATAATCTGTCAGACATAAATGAGGAGGAATATCAGCACAGAGAAATCTATGATTTAAGAGCCGAGCTTTCCACTGACCTGTTTAACGTTTTCCAGGTAAATAAGAATCCGGCTAATAAAATCAAACACACACTTATTCCAAGATTGGAATATTCATACATTCCGGATGTGGACCAGGCAGAATATCCGGACTTTGACGACACGGACCGGATCGAGCCGGAAAATATAATAACATTTTCGCTAACCAATTTTTTAATATCAAAAACACAGGGTGCTGACAAATTGAATTCGGACACACCGTTTAAAAATGCAGACAAATTATCTGCTTTAGATTCATACAATCAATTTTTATGGTTTAAGATTGAACAATCCTATGACTTTATATTGGAAAACGAACCTGACGAAAAACCCTTTTATCCCTTATACGCGGAATTAAACATCACCCCGGCAAATCTGCTATCTCTCCATGCAGAAACGGAGTGGGACCATGACAGAGGTAACTTTTCTATGTTTAACACTTACTGCAAAATAAAAAACAGCCGCAATGATCATTTGATGATCGAGCATAGATATACCCATGATGAAAGCCAGTCGATCAATATAGATTTTGACAGAGCCATAACAGATTCCATCCGACTTTTCGGAAATTATGAAAGGAACATAGAAAATTCTAAAGATATTGAAAAAAAAATTGGGTGTCTGTATAGCGCTCAGTGCTGGGCATTTGAAATCTTTTTTAAAGATGAAGATGATGACCAAAAAACCGGTTTTATGGTCACCCTGAAAGGCCTTGCAGGAATCGGAAGCGAGTTATAGATATACCGCTGAGACTTTAATACAAGTTTTTTTACCATATAATGATTTTATCTAAGAAATACCTAAGATCTCATGCTTAATCACCCGTTAAAAAAATATTGCATAACTACTTGACTTTTTATAAATTTGCATTTAATTAAAATATTATTAAACCATTCTGATTCCAAAAGAATAATTAGGAGGCGATATGAACAAACTGGAACTCATTTCAGCATTAAAGAGAGAAACTGATATTTCAAAATTTGAAGCGGCAAAAATTGTCCAAATATTCTTTGATTCGATGTCAGAAGCATTGATCGATCAGGAAAGAATAGAGATAAGAGGCCTTTGCAGCTTTTTTGTTAAAAATTATAAAAGCTATGTGGGCCGGAATCCGAAAACCGGAGAGAAAGTTCTCATCAATCCAAAAAGGCTCCCGTTTTTCAAATGTGGAAAAGAGCTTAGAGAGCGTGTAAATAAATAAAATACAGTTTTAAGATACGGAAAAATTGTGCCCGGCTTTGCATCCTCAGGTGATCAAAAACGGCCTGTCCGACTATTAACCGCAGCCCTTTCCAGCGGTAATCTCCCCCACGCCTTGCTTTTCACAGGAATAGAAGGGATTGGAAAAAAAACAACTGCCATGGCATTTGCCATGGCATGCAATTGTTTTAATCTGCATGAGGGTTATCAGACTAAACAACCTGATGCGGAGATAACTGAACCCACCCATATTGAGCCCTGTGGACAAT
This sequence comes from Desulfobacteraceae bacterium, assembly GCA_027858815.1. Taxonomy (GTDB): domain Bacteria; phylum Desulfobacterota; class Desulfobacteria; order Desulfobacterales; family Desulfosalsimonadaceae; genus SURF-3. Next base: position 7,839 of record JAQIBZ010000571.1, on the reverse strand, counting down.
GTCGATCATGCAAAAAAATTATATCCGGAAATCATCCGGATATAATTTTGTTACAACCCTCCGGGGCAATGATAAAAGTAGACCAGATCCGTGCATTGTGCAGTAAGCTGGTATTAAAGCCGTATGAAGCATCCAAGCGCTTTGTAATAATTACGGATGCACAAAAATTAAACCTTGAAGCCGGTAATACACTTTTAAAAACGCTTGAGGAGCCACCTGAGCATACCGTCTTTATCCTGACTGCTCTGCAGGCAGCGGACATATTGCCGACCATTGTTTCCAGATGTCAACAGATCCGCTTCAACCCGATTCCCTTTCATTCTCTTCAAACCTATATTGAGAAAAATCATGGACTGGGTGCATCAGACGCATCCGTGATTGCTTCCATGTCGCAAGGGAGCTTCACCCGTGCCGAATCAATGATGAAACCGACATGGATAAATAAGCGGAACTGGATTATTGACGAATTAGAAGCCCTGCCAACACGGTCGATTAATTTATGCCTTGCCTTTTCAGAGGTATTATCCAAAAATAAAGGGTGGCTTTTGCCGGCATTTGAAATAATGAAAAACTGGTTCAGAGACATCGTCATTTATAACTATGCGCCAGAAAGAATAATCAATAAAGATTTATCAGCACAAATTAACATTGCTGCAAAAAAAACAACGATTAACGTTCTGATATTAAAAATCAAAGCGATAGATAAAGCAGAGCGTGAGATAAACGCCAATTCAAATATACGGCTTACTCTGGATTCACTGATGCTCACGCTTTCTAAAGGATAATAACGCTTATGGATAAAATTGTAGGTATTCGTTTCAAACCTGCCGGAAAAATATATGATTTTAGCTGCGGTGCTTTTGTTTTACAAACAGGGGATCACGTGATTGTTGAAACGGAAAACGGTCTTGGTTTCGGCATGGTGGCGACCCCGCCGAAGGAGATTGAAAAAAAAGAAAATGCTCATCCCCTGTAAAAAATCTATCGGCCGGCAACAGAAAGTGATTTTAATCAGATACTCAAAAACGCCGCCATTGAAAACAAAGCATACGAATTTTGCCGTCAGTTCATTGCCGAACTTAAACTTGAAATGAATCTGTTCCAAACAGAAAGTAATTTCGATGCCAGCAAAATCACGTTCTTTTTTTCGGCAGACGGTCGGGTTGATTTTCGAAAACTGGTAAAAATGCTGGTAAAAGAATTTCGGACCAAAATTGAAATGCGGCAGGTAGGCATCCGCAATCAGGCAAAAATGTGCGGTGGTGTCGGCAGATGCGGCCGGGAACTTTGCTGTTCTGCTTTTATGACAAAGTTTGAACCGGTTTCTATCCGGATGGCTAAAAAACAAGGACTCTCACTAAATCCGACCAAAATATCAGGTGTTTGCGGAAGGCTGATGTGCTGCCTGACCTTTTGAAAACGAAGGATATGTAAAAAAAGAAAAACCGAATAAGCAAAAAGGATCAAAAAATCAATGACATCCCCTTTTTATATAACGACCCCTATTTATTACGTGAACGCAAAGCCCCACCTGGGCCATACATATACGACTATTTCTGCAGATGTAGCCAAAAGATTCCACTCTATGCTGGGCGAAGACTCTTTTTTTTTAACCGGAACCGATGAGCATGGCGATAAAATTGTCAAAGCTGCTGAAAATGAAAATATCACACCCAAAGCCTATGCTGATAAAATAAGTCAACTATTCAGTGATCTGTGGCCGAAATTCAATATTGACAACAATCATTTCATCCGGACAACCGATGCAGATCATATTGCCGTTGTAAAACAAATTCTGCAGAAAATTTTTGATTCCGGTGATATTTATTTTAGTGAATATGAAGGGCTATACTGTTTTGGCTGCGAGCGTTTCTATACAGACCGTGAACTGGTCAACGGTAAATGCCCGGATCATGATACCAAACCGGAAGTTATTAAGGAATCCAATTATTTCTTTAAAATGAGCCGTTACCAACAATGGCTGATCGATCATATCAATAACAACCCGGATTTTATTCAGCCGGAGCGCTATCGGAATGAAACCCTTGCTTTTTTGCGGGAACCACTTGAAGACCTATGTATTTCCCGGCCCAAATCCCGGCTGGAATGGGGCATTACCTTACCTTTTGATGAAAACTATGTCACCTATGTATGGTTTGATGCTTTGATCAACTATATTTCCGCTTTAGGTTTTCCGGAAGGTGATAATTTTAAAAAATTCTGGCCCCAGGCGTGTCATGTCGTAGCAAAAGACATTTTAAAACCCCACGGTATTTATTGGCCGATCATGCTTAAGGCAGCAGGCATTGATATTTACAAACACTTATATGTCCATGGTTACTGGAATATCGATGAAACCAAAATGTCAAAATCCTTAGGCAATGTGGTTGACCCGAATTACCTCCAGTCAACTTACGGTACCGATGCCATCCGATTTTTTCTGATGCGCGAAATGGTTTTCGGTCTGGACTCGAACTTTTCAGAAGCCACACTCATCGAACGCATCAACACCGATCTTGCCAATGACCTCGGCAATTTGTTTTCAAGGGTTTTAGCAATGTTTCACAAATATTTCAACGGGATCGTTCCTGATGTTTCCCCTGGCGTTCGAAATGGTGAAAACGCCGATTTATTTAAGGATGCACAAAATACAATCAAAGAATTTAAAGATGAAATGCAGTCTCTTAAATGCCACAAAGCGATCGCTGCCATTTGGAATTTAATTTCCAAAATGAATAAATATGTAGTGACAACCGCTCCATGGGAACTTGCCAAAGATGAAAATCAAAAAGACCGTCTTGCAGATGTCATTTATAACCTGCTTGAAGGTTTAAGGGTTATTGCCGGTCTGATTGCCCCAATCATGCCGCAAACGTCTTTAACCATGCAGAAACATCTAAATATTGTTGATGAAAATGTTTTATCTACACTTGACCGGACTGCGCAATGGGGAACCTTTGAAACGGGCACCAGCCTGCCAAAGCCGGTAACGCTTTTTCCCCGCATTGATACAAAAAAACAAAAGGATAAAAACCAGAAAAAAAATAACCAGAAGAAAACAGATCAAACTCCGGCCAAGCAGGATAATCCTGAAAAAAAATCCCTGCCGGGTTTAAAGCCTGAAATTTCCTTTGAAGATGTACTGAAGCTGGACCTTCGCGTGGCCACTGTTATCCATGCAGAAAAAATACCAAAAGCAAACAAACTTCTTAAGCTGGAAGTGGAGGTTGGAGATGAAAAAAGGACCATTGTCGCAGGGATAGCCAAAAGCTATGCCCCTGAAGATATCTGCGGCAAGCAGATTATTATTGTTGCCAATTTAAAACCGGCAAAACTAATGGGGGTTCTGTCCCAGGGGATGCTGCTGGCAGCTGTGGGCGATAACGAAACAACCATTGCAACAATTGGAAAAATTGTTCCTACGGGCCTTCCGGTTAAATAATCAAATTATACTAGTTTTTTGCTAGCAAAAAGCCAGTATAATTTCAGTTACCGATATTTATCAGAATTTGCAATAACCATACAACTTCTATATTCCATCACGACAATACTTATTCTGGAGAACTTATCATGAAAGATAAATACTCAATCGTCGGGCCTTTTTACGATCTCATGTCAATTATTTACAGTTTTAATCAAATTGACAAATGCAAGACCGCCATGCATGACAAAATTAAGCCTGACAGCAAGATCCTGTTTGCCGGCGTTGGACACGGTATTGACGCAATAGCAGCTGCTGAACTGGGAGCTGAGGTCACGGTTGTTGACTTGTCTGAAACAATGCTTAAAAAACTCAACAAAGGCATTGCAAAAAAAAAGGAATTCAAACACCCAATCAGACAACTCCATAAGAACATCCTTCATGTGGATGAATTTTCAACGTACGATATGGTATTTGCTAATTTCTTCCTAAATTTATTTTCTAAAGAAAGACTTGAACAGATTCTCAACCACCTGATAAAGCATACAAAAAAAGGAGGTTTCGTTGTAATAGGGGACTGGGTTTTTCCCCAAGGAAACATGATTGCTAAATTTTTTCAGATACTTTACTGGCGTATGGCGGATCTGTTTTTCTGGGTAGTTGCCAATAACGAACTCCATCCGTTTTATGACTATCAGCAAACTATGCAAGCCCTGGGTCTGAAAATAAAAAAAGTAAAATATTTCAGGGTGCTTTTTGACGACCGCTACTGTTCAATTCTAGGGCAAAAAAAATAGTTCGTGCTCTATCAAAAATCCCTTATAACTTACACCATCAGCTAACACGCACGGGAACCCCCTTATGCCGGACGCCATTCACAGGTTTAGTTTTGAAGAAAGAATATCATATCTTAAAGAATACGGCAGTCACTGCATGTCTTTTTCAGCCCTTCAGCCGGGAATACAATACTTCGATATGCCCGGCATAGGATATATAGCATATGAACAAAAATGGGGCCGCCGGGCCGTATTATCCGATCCCGTGTGTAATGAAAAAGATCATGAAACGCTCATCGGAGAATTTCTGAGAAGTGGCAACCCTACAGGATTTGCACAAATATCTGAACCTGTCGCGCAACTCCTGTTTGAGAAGTTCGGATTTCATGCAACACAGTTCGGTATTGAATCGATTATCGATTTAAAAAACTGGGATCTAAAAGGGAAAAAAAAACAGGTCCTGCGGACGTCTCTCAATCAAGCCCAAAAAAGGGAAATCGTCGTTTCCGAAAATTACACTGAAAACAGGCACAATCAATTTTCAAAACAATGGATGAAGACAAGAAAGCTTGATTCCAGAGAAATAAGATTTCTAATCCGACCAATGGAGATGGATCACCAGGAGGAAACGCGAAAATTCTATGCTTACCAGGAAGATAAACTCATTGGATTTATATTCTTTGATCCGGTTTATTCAAATGGTAAGGTTATAAGTTATGTCCCCAACATTTCCCGATTCGATCGTTCATTTAAGCAGGGAATTTTCTACACGATCATGATTGCTGCCATGGACATCTTCAAAGAAGAAGGAATTGAACAAATTCATCTCGGACTCTCCCCTTTTGCTGTAAACGATTCCAACAGCCTCTTTGAAGCGGGCTTTCCCAAAAAAATGGTCCGATTTCTTTATCAAAACGGCAACAGGCTATACAGTTTTAAAGGCATGCATTTTACAAAATCAAGATTCAGGGGCACAGAGTACCGGACATTCTGTGCGCATAAGGGGAAACTCCCTTTCAGAGAAATAATGACCCTGTTTAAAATTTCAAATTTTTTTTAAATATTCTGTGTTAATTCAAATCACTCCCAAAGCTAACGGATAACTATTCGCTCGAACCCTTTACACAAAAAAGGAAAAAAATTATGGAAATACCATCGATGTTTCTTCAAAAGCTTTATGCATCCGGAAGTCTTTTAAATGTTAAAGGTGGCGTAACGTTCTGCCTTACAAACCCCCTGGGAGATGCCACATTAACAGGCATCCTAAAAGTTGAAATCAGCGGCAAAGAGATGTCGCTCGACAAAGTCATTGCAACTGTAGAAGGTCAGCCTGTAAAAGCCTCAGACGTTGATAAGGACAATCCGATACAGTTTCTTCTCGGCCAGACAGTAGATATCCATGTTCATACTAACGCGCTGGAAATCGGCAAAGAGCAATGCTTGAGTTTTGCCTTTCAAACCGAACCCTTCGGCCCCTTAAACTTTGAAGTCAAAGATACCATTGCCGACAAAGATGCTCCGGTAACAAAAATCCCCCAAGACAGGGCACACAACTATGATGCCGACATAATCGAGAAAAGACAGGCATTCGTTGAATCATACTCCGGCGTTACGTTAGAGCATATAAATAAATATTCATTCGACCCGAAGGTCACACAGGGAAATATCGAAAATTTCACCGGTGTAGCACAGGTACCCATTGGGTTCGCAGGGCCTTTGAAAATAAATGGAGAACATGCTGATGGTGAGTTCCTGATCCCGCTTGCCACTACGGAAGGAACTCTTGTAGCCTCCTACAACCGGGGGATAAAAATGATAAATCTTTGCGGCGGCATAACAACAACCATATCCGAAGACATCATGCAGCGCGCACCGGTCTTTGTCTTCGATTCTGCCCGGGAAGCGCTTGCTTTTACCAGGTGGATAGACGAAAATATTGAAGATATCCGCAAACAAGCAGAGGCGACATCTAACGTTGCCAAACTTATCGACATACAGAAATTCCTTACCAGTAAACTTGCATACTTGCGTTTTAACTACACCACCGGTGACGCAGCAGGTCAGAATATGGTCACTGCTGCCACTTTTACCGCCTGTAACTGGATACTGGACAATTTTAAAACCATTCGTCGCTTTTACATGGATGGAAATATGACCACCGACAAAAAGGCTTCGGTAATCAACACACTGCACACACGAGGAAAACGTGTGACGGCCGAACTAATCATTAAACGTGATCTGCTTATTGAGCACATGCGAGTTGATCCTGAGACTTGTGAATATTTTATGAAAGTTTCAAACCTTGGCACTTTCATGGCAGGGAGCGCCAGCAACGGGCCTCAAAGTGCAAACGCCCTTGCCGCTCTTTTCATCGCCACCGGGCAGGACGCAGCCAACGTGGCGGAATCCTCAACTGGCATGGTTCATATGGAAACAACTCCGGAAGGAGATCTTTACGCCTCGCTGACCCTCCCCTCGCTGATCGTAGGAACATACGGAGGCGGGACAGGACTCCCCACCCAGAGAGAATGTCTTGAAATTCTTGGATGTTATGGAGAGGGAAAGGTCCTCAAATTTGCTGAAATCGTTACCGCTGTTGCAGCAGCGGGTGAAATATCGCTCGGAGCTGCTGTATCTTCTCTCGAATGGGTTTCGGCCCATGAAAAATTAGGACGCAATCGATAACAAGCACGACCATTTTTGTTACATACTTATTTTCGATTATTTCATTGTTCAGTCACGATTCTGACCTCAGGATCGTGACGGAACCTCTTAAAATCCGGACAATTTCTCTTCGGAAAATCGATTTATCATTTATACCTCCCTGTTGATTGTTAATCCCTAACATATCAACTGGTATATAATCAAAGGAGCTCCGCACCTCCACTCACACAACATATTGTATGCCTGAAAAGTAGAAAATACTGACTTTGCTTATCGATATGCTGCACTATTGAAAAATTTTGGAATACTGTCGTTTTATAGCTGTATTCTTGATCTCTCCAAGGAAGCCAAGAAAAAATAGGATATTTACAGACGTATCTTAGGTTCCGAGGCTGGCCGATACCTGCCCTTGTTGGATGGATATCTCAGAAATCAACGGGGAAAAAAGATTTAGGCAGGAAAGAACAGAGGATATCAACTCAAATTCACCCATTTCCAGAAACTACCTGAAAAACGAGCCCAAAGCACCAACCCTTTCCATCTTTTAAACCGCCCTTTTTGGCTTCAAAAACATCGATTTAATAGCAAAAAAGGGCTTGGATTTTAGCTCATTTGATTAATAATCGCGCGTTGGCTTGGTCCGACCAGATCAGTTCCAAAATATATAAATTGAATCTGGTTATCTGCTTCGGTTAAGTTAGACCGGTCGGCACGGTGGCCGACCCTACGGAGTTTATCGCAAGACCTCGTAGTGCAGGCCACCGTGCCTGCTTATAATTATCTAAATTTTGGAAATTTGAATCAACTTAATTAAAATGGATATGCAGGAAATTGAATTTAGTTTTTTTAAAAGATAATAGTGCTTTATCTCCTTGCGAACAGCGAATGTCTATGTTAGGAAATTTATTTGGTATTAAATTGTAATATAACTTTCTAAATTATATTTTTAGTCTTTTTTTGCATAAATCTTTTCGGGTT
>JAQIBZ010000002.1 GCA_027858815.1 Desulfobacteraceae bacterium | reverse complement strand
GCAGTTTTTGAATCAGGCGACAAGGTGTTTCCGCCGCAATCTGAAAAGCCCGGCGTTTTGAAACGATTTCTGAACTGGATAGCCAAAGGCGCGGAAAAAGCATGCCCGACCTGACAGATAAAACGGTGACACCCCGTCGGGCAGACGGGGATAGTTTATTGTAAGAATCATCAGGAAATTGTAGAAAATATACGATAATCTGAAAAGGATCTGTCCCACCCATTGTACCCAATATATACGATAAATTGCCACCCGGTATCCCGAAAAGGTTATCTCCGGCGGGGCAGGAAAGGTAATTGTGCTGTAACTATGAAAATTGATTTTGACTGCATTCCCTGTTTTATTCGCCAGGCCTTAGACGCGGTCCGTTTTGCGACTCCGGACCCGGATATTCACGCGTCGGTTCTTCAAAAAGTGCTGATCGCAGCCGGTCAGATGGATTTGCAACAGGCTCCCCCGATGGTGGGACAGATTATACATCGCCTGGTTCGGGAACTCTCCGGCAATAACGATCCCTATAAATCCGTTAAAACAGAGAGCAACCAATATGCCTTACAGCTTTATCCGTCGTTGAGAAAACAGGTCGAAAAATCGGCTAACTCCATGGAGACAGCCGTCCGTCTTGCTATTGCGGGCAATATTATTGACTTTGGCGTCAGCGGTGCAATAAGCCGAAACACTATCGATGAAACCATTTTGAATTCTCTATCAGAAACTTATTATGGGAATATGGATTTTTTTTTGGAAAAGGCGGCTTTAGCAGATAGAATTTTATATATCGGCGACAATGCCGGAGAAATTGTTTTTGACCGCCTCCTTGTTGAACAGCTTTCGGGCCACAGCATTACCTATGCGGTGAGGGGCGGGCCCGTGCTTAATGATGCGACGATTGCAGATGCTGAAGAAAGCGGTATGACCCACATGGTTGAAGTGATTGACAACGGGTCGGACGCACCCGGTACCGTACTGGCGGACAGTTCGGATGTTTTTTTGCGGGCCGTTGAAAACGCGGACCTGATTATTGCAAAAGGACAGGGTAACTATGAAACGCTTTCCGATATTGACAAACCGATTGCGTTTTTATTGAGAGTAAAATGCCCGGTGATCGCGCGTCATATCGGCTGCGAGACGGGCGTGCCAATGGTGCGTACAGCCAATCTGTAAATATTGAATATTTTTAAGTAAGAAAAGGAGATAATGGTGAAAAAAGATCAGACATTATGCAGTTATTGCCCCAAGAAAAAATGTTTTTTCGGAGATGTTTCACAAGCACCGCCATTTTGTCCGTCGATTCGGCACCCGGATTTATTGGCGGATGCCAAAATAAAATTGCTCGAGGAAACCAATCGTGAAATGGCGTGTGATGTCGCACGTACATGGAAAGAATATGGGAAGCTGACCCGGGTGGAAGAAACGATTCAGTACGCCCGAAATCGCGGATATAAAAAGCTGGGCATCGCCTTTTGCGTTGGTTTGTCCGAAGAAGCGGAAAAACTAACCAATCTGCTGTTCAATGAGAAATTTGATGTCGTGGCAGTTTGTTGCATGTGCGGGGCCCTGAGTGCCGATGATGTCAATCTGCCGGATGAAGATAAAATTGTGTCCGGATTTCGTCAGCCCATGTGCAATCCTATCGGTCAGGCGGCGATACTGGAAGCGGAAGGTGTTGAACTGCATATTCTGTTGGGGTTGTGCGTAGGAGACGATACGCTCTTTATTAAGCATGCCAAGGCTCCGGTGACGGTTTTTGCGGTGAAAGACCGAGTGCTTGCGCACAATCCACTGGGCGCGCTGTACACTTCAAAACATATTTATACGCGGATTAATACTCGCCGGCCAAAAGAATAACACTTGAATCTATGATGGGGCATAGGCGGTCATGCCGACCGCCTATGCCTCTTTTGGTTAGATTTTAAAAGGAGAACCTATGAATTTTCTTGTCATCGGAGCAGACGCAGCCGGCATGAGCGCCGCCAGCCGGGCAAAGCGGAACATGCCGGAAATGAATGTGACTGTTTTTGAAAAAACCCATGATGTCTCGTATAGTGCCTGCGGCATGCCGTATAATATTGCCGTGCCGGAAAAAGCGATTGAAGACCTGGTGGTTCGGCAGGCTCAGGTTTTCAGAGATAAACAGGGGATTAACCTTTTGACCGGACATGAAGTTAAGTCCATTGACCCCATGGGAAAGCGGGTTTTGGGTGTCACATACGAGGGGCAAAAATTTGAATTCCCTTATGATAAACTCCTGATCGCCACCGGCGGCTCACCCCTTATTCCGGATCTTCCGGGGTTTGATCTCCCCGGGGTCATGGCATTAAAGAATCTGGATCACGGCAGGAGAATTAAGGCATATATTGATGAACACTCGGTTAAAAAGGCGGTGATCATCGGTATGGGGTATATTGGCTTGGAAATGTGTGACGCGCTCCGCGCTCTGGGAATGGAAGTTGCCATGGTAAAGCCGAATCTAAACTTTATCCCCTGGATGGCCGATGAACTGTCGGATGAGGTTCAAAGAGAAGTTGAATCAAATGGGGTCAAACTTTATAAAGGGCATTCGGTCCAAAAAATTGAATCAACGAACAATGGTCTGATGGTGGTTTGTGATGCGCTTACCCTTAATGCGGATATGGTGATTGTTGCCATTGGCATTACCCCCAGTAGTGAATGCGCCATTGCCGCAGGTCTGGAAACCGGTATTAAAAAGGCCATTGCCGTGGACCGACAGCTGAAAACATCAGATGAAAATATTTATGCTGCGGGTGACTGCGCGGATGCGTATCATGTGGTGACCGGAGAAAAAACCTGGATTCCTCTGGCGCTCAGGGCAAATCGTGCGGGTTGGGCGGTGGCGGACAATGTCTGCGGCGGGCAGGCGAAACTTGAAGGGGTGGCCGGCACGGCCGTATTCAAGGTGTTTGATCTTCAAATCGCGCGAACCGGGCTTACGCCAAAAGAAGCGGTAAAGTTTGGATTTGACCCGGTTGACATCGTGATAAAGAGTCGTTCCCGCGCCCATGGACATCCCGGTTCTACGACAATTCAGGTCCATCTGATCGGTGATAAAAAAACAGGTCGTCTGCTTGGCGCCCAGATGGTGGGTAAAGAAGGGGTTGCCCACCGGATTAATGCAGCAGCAGTTGCGCTGCATAATCAAATGACCGTTGACCGTTTCAGCCAGACGGATCTGGCTTATGCGCCGCCATTTGGCCCGGTCTGGGATCCGCTGCTGACAGCAGCTAATCAGCTGTTAAAAAAGATGCCCTGATACTCGATGTTCAAGTTTTTGTTAATTTGCCCAACTCCTGCGTTGAAAAAAAAATTTGATCCGCGGAATACGACCAGTATGCCTGTGGTCAAATTTTTTTACCGCCTTGGATTTGAACAAATTACCTAAAAACTTGAAGATCGAGTGATACGGAACCGGTATAATCGGAAGTCAGCAGCGGCACAAGTAAAGCCTTTCA
>JAQIBZ010000654.1 GCA_027858815.1 Desulfobacteraceae bacterium | reverse complement strand
ACGCGGAGTGAGGAACGAACGACAAAGTAATCCCCTGTCGATAAGGAGATTGCTTCGGTCGTACCTCCCTCGCAATGACAGAAAAAGTGCAATTTTGAGACTTTCCGTTCAACCACTATTTAGGGGAAACATGAAAAATTAATTTTGGTGGCCTCGTTGTAAGGACTGTTAAGAGCAATAAAGGTCAAACGTAGATTTGACCCTATTTTTAATTTTCAAATCCAAAAGGAAGGGAAACCTATAATCCCCTTTTTGATAGTGAAAAGTGAGATATATTCACTGAAAACTCCCATTATTGGAAAGGGAAGGCCTGATATTAAAGAAATGAGCGTGGTCCGTCCCCAGATCCGTCCCCAGATCAATACGCGTGGTGTCCCCGGATTACGAAAACCAACCCGCACGTGGACTGTAAAAGGTATTGCAGAGAAAATTTTTATTGGATATAGTATTGAAAAAATGGATAATATCAAGGCATAAAAAATGAGACAAAACCCCCGCATAAAAATATCAAAAGATCGTTTGGCGAGATTTTGTGAATCAAACCATATCAACCGGCTGTCTCTCTATGGGTCCGTCCTTGGTCATGATTTCAGTCAGGACAGCGACATTGACATGCTGATTGAATTTGAACCGGGAACCAAGGCCGGTTTCTTCAAATTGGCACAAATGGAAAATGAGCTTTCTGAAATTCTTGGACGAAAAGTAGATTTACGGACGCCAGCGGAATTGAGTCGTTATTTCAGGCAGGATGTTCTTGAAAACGCAAAGGTTGAATATGCGAAAGGATGACCTGATTCGTCATACTTGTTTTTCGGGAGGGCATAAAGCCCTCCCCTACATATGGCCGAAACGATGATCAAGGCCGAAGTTTTCTAAAAGCAATGCGTTGAATATCATTACTTTAGATAGGCTTTAAAATATCTATTTTCCAGATATCCCGGCAGTATTCCCTTATGGCACGATCGGAAGAGAACTTACCGATTCTGGCGACATTCAAAACAGACAATCGGGACCACTGCTTCTGATCAGCCCAGGCAGTGTTCACTTTTTCCTGACAGTCGATATACGATTTATAATCGGCAAGCAGCATGTATTTGTCTTCATATAATAAAGAATGAATCAGCGGTTTAAACAGGTCCTTGTCCCCTCTGGAGAGCAGTCCTGATCCGATCAGATCGATCACCTCTTTTAATTCTTCATAATAGGTATAGTAGTCCATGGGAACATACCCGGAAGCTTTTAATTCATTCACTTCACTGGCGGTAAGGCCGAACAAAAAGAAATTTTCAGCACCGACTTCTTCCCGGATTTCCACGTTGGCTCCGTCAAGGGTGCCGATGGTCAACGCTCCGTTCATGGAAAATTTCATATTGCCGGTGCCGGAGGCTTCCAAGCCTGCAGTGGAGATCTGCTCAGACAGGTCTGCAGGCGGGTAGATCCGATGGCCGAGCTTGACATTGAAATTCCGGATAAACACAATCTTGAGTCTTTCTGCAACATCCGGATCTGAATTAACGACTTCTGCTACTGAATTAATGAGCTTGATGATGAGCTTGGCCATATAATAGCCAGGGGCGGCCTTACCCCCGAAGATAAATGTTCGCGGCGTGATATCCAGCCCGGGATATTTTTTAATGCGGTTATACAGGGTGAGAATATGCAGGATATTTAAATGCTGTCGTTTGTATTCGTGTATACGTTTTACCTGCACATCAAACAGGGAATCCGTATTCAGGTTTACCCCGGTTTTCTTAAACACGTATTCCGCCTGTTCCCGCTTGTTGTTCTGTTTGACCAGCCACCATTGTGCGAGGAATTCTTCATCATCGATAAAATCTTCGAGTTGCCGGAGCGCTTCCATGTTCTTGAGCCAGCCGTCTCCGATCCGATCGTTTATCATACGGGTGAGTCGCGGATTGCAGAGGGCGACCCACCGGCGGGGGGTAACGCCGTTTGTTTTGTTGCTGAACTTTTCAGGCGTCAGGGTGTAAAACGCGTTTAATGTATGTGCCTTTAATAATTGGGTATGGAGTTGGGCGACCCCATTGATAGCATGGCTGCCGATACAGGCGAGGTTCGCCATTCGGATATATTTCTTTCCGGTTTCCTCGATCAAAGAGAGTTCCGGAATCCGGTCAACATGCTGCGGAAAATTTTTTTTTACATCATCCAAAAACCGATGATTCAGCTCATAAATAATTTCCAGGTGCCGTGGCAGTAAACTTGAGAAAAGGGAAAGTGACCATTTTTCTAAAGCTTCGGGCAGCAGGGTATGATTGGTAAATGCAAAGGTTTTTCGGGTGATGTCCCAGGATTTTTCCCAATTCATAAAATGTTCATCCACAAAAAGACGCATAAGCTCCGCAATGGCAATGGCGGGATGGGTATCATTGAGCTGTGCGGCATATGTCTTGTGAAAATTATCCAGGGTTTTCTCTTTGACCAGATGCATATCAATCATATTTTGCAGGGAGCAGGAAACAAAAAAGATCTGTTGTTCCAGTCGGAGCCGACGCCCCGCAAGCTGTTCATCATTGGGATAAAGCACTTTGGTGATGTTTTCCGCAGCCACCTGATTTTCGACCGCACCATAATAATCACCGGTGTTGAAATCCTGAAAGTCAAACGCTTCGTGGGCTTCCGCCTTCCACAGGCGAAGCATGCAGGCGGTTTGAGATTTATATCCCAGAATAGGAAGATCATAGGCCATACCTTTGACGATTTTGCCGGGTATCCAGCGAACACGCTGGTTTTGGTCTCCATCGACATACAATTCGGTATAGCCGCCGAGCTTGACATTGTACATTCGGTCAGGTCTCGGAATTTCCCAGGGATTGCCCCCCTGGAGCCAGTTATCGCTCTGTTCGATCTGCCAACCGTCACGAAATTTCTGGTGAAAAATACCGTGTTCATATCGAATGCCAAAGCCAACAGCCGTTATTCCGAGCGTTGCCATAGACTCGATGTAACAGGCCGCCAGCCGCCCAAGACCGCCGTTGCCCAGCCCCGGTTCCTGTTCTTCTTCTATGATATCTTTAATATCCAGGTTGAATTCCTTGACCGCCTGTTTCATCGTATCATACATATCCAGGTTGATCAGGTTACGATAAAGCTGCGGACCGATGAGGAATTCAGCAGAAAAATAGCAGACGGCTTTGGTTTTTGAATTTAAAAAATTCTCAATGGATGTTATCCAGCGTTTCATCAGGCGATTGCGGGCACTGAAGGCAACTGCTTTGTAGCAGTCATGCGGGGTTGCCAAAGCCGGCGGTTTCCCAAGAACATACAACATGTTTTCGACCAGATCCTGTTTGACATCTTCAAGCGCCATACCGGTCCTGGGATTGATAGCAGTGATCGACTTAATTGTTTTTTTCCTGCTTTTTTTGGTCGGGGGAGCTTCTTTTTTCTTTGAGGTCATGTTTTCTCCTCAATCTTTGAAAGGTTTAATGGAAGAGGGTGCTTTTCTTTTCAGCCGGTCATTCAGCCGAATCTTTGCCTCTACCGGCGGAACCAAGGACGTCTCTGTTCTTTTCCATGATCATGCGCTTGAGTTCGTCGCGTGCAGGCCCGAGGTATTTGCGCGGGTCAAATTCAGATGGATTTTCCGCAAAGGTCTTGCGAATAAGCGCGGTCATTGCCAGACGGCCATCAGAATCGATGTTGATTTTGCATACAGCCGACCGGGCGGCCTTGCGCAACTGTTCATTCGGAATGCCCACCGCATCGTCAAGTTTTCCGCCGAACTGGTTGATCATATTCACATATTTTGGGATTACCGATGACGCACCATGAAGAACGATTGGAAAACCGGGGATCCGGCGTTCGATCTCTTCTAAAATATCAAAACGAAGAGGTGGCGGAACAAGGATGCCCTGCTCGTTCCGCTCGCACTGAGCGGCTTTAAATTTGTAGGCGCCATGGGATGTGCCGATGGAGATGGCAAGGGAATCAACCCCCGTGCGCTGAACAAATTTTTCAACATCGCCGGGTTGGGTGTATACAGAGTGGGCCGCTTGCACATCATCTTCGATGCCGGAGAGAACACCCAGTTCGCCTTCCACCGTCACGTCGTATTGGTGCGCATATTCGACCACACGTCGGGTCAGTTCAATGTTCTCTTCAAAAGAATGGTGCGAGCCATCAATCATGACTGATGAGAAACCTGTCTCTATACAGGACTTGCAGAGATCAAATGTGTCGCCGTGGTCCAGATGCAGCGCAAACCTGAGATTGGAACCCATGTCCCGGATCATTTCCACTGCCCCTTTCGACATCCAGCGCAGCAGTGTCTGGTTCGCGTATTTGCGGGCACCGGAAGACACCTGGAGTATAAATGGCGAATCGGATTCCACGCAGCCCGTCACAATAGCCTGGAGCTGTTCCATATTATTGAAGTTGTATGCCGGAACAGCGTAATTGCCGGCCAACGCTTTGCCCAACATGTCGCGTGTGTTAACGATACCGATCTCTTTGTACAATGCCTGTGTTGCTTTAGGGCTATCAATTTTTTCTTTCATGGCTTTTTACCTTTCACAAAAGAGGATAGGGGAGTTTCACATTCCTGTGGCTTTAAAGGCTTCATTAACAATAAATTGAGCCTCTTGCTGAATATTTTCCAAATGGGATTTCCCCTTAAAACTTTCCGTGTATATTTTATAAATATCTTCAGTGCCGGAAGGGCGGGCAGCGAACCATCCATTTTCTGTCACTACTTTTAAACCACCGATGGCTGCATCATTTCCGGGGGCCCGGGTAAGCTTTGCAATGATCGGCTCACCGGCCAGCTCCTTTGCCGCAATCATATCCGGAGAAAGTTTTTTCAGGATTTCTTTTTGATGACCACTCGCCGGCGCGTCTAACCGTTCATATACGGAACAGCCGAATTGGCCCTCAAGTTCCTGATAAATCTGGCCGGGATCTTTTCCCGTTTTAGCCATGATCTCACCGGCCAGTAAATTTAATATGATGCCATCCTTATCCGTGGTCCAGACTTCTCCGTTTTTCCGCAAAAATGAGGCACCGGCACTTTCTTCGCCGCCAAAACCATAGGTACCGTTAAGGAGCCCGTCAACAAACCATTTGAACCCGACGGGCACTTCTGAGAGTTTCTTTTTAAGACAGGCAGAAATTCGATCAATCATGGAAGTGGACACCAGTGTTTTCCCTACAGCAGCTTCCGGATGCCAGCCAGGTCTGTTTTGAAACAGATACCATATGGCCGCCGACAGGTAATGGTTCGGATTCAGCAGCCCGGAACTTGCCGTGACAATACCATGCCGGTCAACATCCGTATCATTGCCAAAAGCAATATCAAAACGATCCTTTAACCTGATAAGGCCTTGCATGGCATACGGAGATGAACAATCCATCCGGATTTTGCCGTCTTTATCCACCGTCATAAACGAAAAGGTCGGGTCCACGTTCGGATTGACCACCTCGATGGAAAGGTGATACCGTTCAGCGATTTTTTCCCAGTAATCAACCGCTGCGCCGCCCATGGGATCGACCCCCATTTTAAGACCTGATGCGGCGATCGCTGACAGGTCGACGACCTGTTCCAGATCATTAACATATGGGTTGATATAGTCGTATTCACGCGTCAATGGGGATTTCAGTGCTTTTTCATATGGTATCCGGTTGACTTTTTCACAACCGCTGCGAAGCAGTTCATTGGCTCTGTCGGCGATTATTTTTGTGATCGCTGTATCTGCCGGGCCGCCATGCGGCGGATTATATTTAAATCCCCCGTCTTCGGGCGGATTATGGGAAGGCGTGATGACAACGCCATCAGCAAAACCGGTCTTTCTGCCTTTATTATAAGTCACTATCGCATGCGAAATGACCGGTGTCGGTGTGTATCTTAATCCCGACTGGATCATCACGGGGACACCGGCAGCGGCAAACACTTCAAGGGCGCTGGCATGGGCCGGTTCTGAAAGTGCATGGGTATCCATCCCCATAAACAGGGGGCCATTGATATTCATAGCGGTCCTGTACTCGCAGATTGCCTGAGTAATGGCCAGGATATGATTTTCATTAAACGTATTTTTCAGTGAGGACCCGCGATGTCCGGAGGTTCCGAAGACAACTCGTTGTTCCGGATCTGAAATATCAGGCGTGTTTGTATAATAAGCAGATACAAGCCTGGGAATGTTGGTAAGAATTTCAGGAGGCGGTGTTTTCCCTGCCAATTCATGCACTTTCATATCCTTATCCCTTATAACTTTTGAAAAGTACTGCCAAAAAAAGAATTGCTTTGGTTTTTAAAATTGACCTTCTTTCTTTTTACGCTGTCTGCACCGACGATGCAATCAAAATAAGCGCAACATAAGAGAACATAAGTGTCACATCTTGAATTGTGGATTAACCCATAAGCCCTCTCAAGGCAAAGTCTCATAGCAAAGAATCAGTGCTCATTCAGGTAATAAAAGGTTTTCGTTGATAGATGATTTTTATCGTAAAATTTAACTCCTTCCACTTGCAGCAGTTGTCGTTTCATGGGCAATCCTCCCTGATATCCGCCCAGGTGTCCATCTGATCGGATCGCCCGGTGGCAGGGGATAACAATCGGAAAGAGATTGGTTGCCAGCGCCGTTCCCACCGCCCGGGCAGCCCCCGGTTTGTTCATATGTTTTGCAATTAGTCCGTAGGAACTGACCCTGCCTCTTGGTATGGCGAACTCAGTACGCAGCACTTTTTCCTGAAACGAGGTACACCGGTCCATTCGAAGTATATCAAGGGAAAATCGGACATCCTCGCCGGATAGATATGCTTTGATCTGATTGATCAGCATGTCTATTTCAGGACATGATGCGGAAATCCGGCCGGGAAAGGATTGAGAAACTGTTTTTCGGGTAGAGATTTCAGGTTTAGGAATAAAGATTTGGGATACTGCGGGCTTTTTTTTGTACTCCGACCAGATAAGGGCCATTGTACCGAAAATCGTGCCAAAGAAGTAGGCGGATGATTGCTGATGATTTTTTTTTTCATGTGTCAAAATGAAACATTTATTGTTTTTTTTATTGCTGATGGCCGGAACAGCGGTTGTGTTTCTTAGAAGAAGAGAAGGCATGACTGTATAAAATACGGTCAATAGTTTGAAATTTATGTCTAAAAAGGGGCAGCCCATAAAATGGACTGCCCCCGATATCAATTCGGTGAACGAAAACAGATTATTTTTTGTTGGGCGGTTTAATTTTTTTCCGTGCTTCGATTGCAAGATCCCTGACCTTATTAATATCTTCATCCGAGAACACACCGTTGACACCGGAAATGGCTGCCAGTTTCATTCCGTGTTTTAATCCCATTTTATAAATGGTTTTTACTTTTTCCCATTCAATGTCACGGCCGATGGTAAATACTTCAAAGCGGCGGTCTAAGGCCAGTACAATTGTTTCTGCCAGACATGCGTACACAACTTTTGGGGGCAGTCCGATATCTTTCATTTTCGGATTACCGGGCAGCAGGATTTCACCGGATTCAATCACCAATACATCTGGTCGCTTGGCAACTTCTTCAGGAGACAGGTCCAGTGGACGGGCAACATCCGTGATTATACAACCGGGTTTGACTTTGGTGATATCCAGTATTTTTTTGCCCATACCGGATGTCGCGGTAACAATGACATCCATGTCAGCCAGATATTTATCCGGGTTGACGATGGTATGAATTTTGACTGTCGGGGTTTCCTTTAAGATGGAGTCCTTTAAGGACATCAGCTTTACGATGTTGCGACCGCAAAGGTAAACTTCATCAAACGCCATCGCCAGAAGGCGGCAGCAGACGGATCCAATAGCACCGGTGGCACCGAATACCATGGTTTTCCCTTTGATTCTCTTACCGTCATCGATTTCGATCAGGCCCATCCGGCGGACGGCATCTGCAGCCGCCCATAATGCACCGGAAGCACTATAGCTGTTTCCTGTCGTAATTGGGATCGAGGCTTTTTTTGCCACTGTGATGCCTGCATCGCCCACCACCTTGGTAAACGCACCCAGGCCCATGATTTGTGCGCCTAGCCGTTTAGCCATTCTTGCAGCCATGAGCAGACGTTTATAGGTGAATTCCGGTGAATGCATCATCATCTGTTTCGGGGTACCGCCAACGGTAATCAGCCATCCCTCTGTCTCGACGCCGGCAGGAGACTTGATCCCGGTTACCTTTGAGTAGATCCATGGCGGCGCATAGGCGACCACCTTTTCAACAGCATCCACCGCACCGGGTATATTGATAAACGGTTTGACGGATTTTTCCAGTTTGAACTGTTCCTGGGACAGGGGATGAATGACAAACGCAAACCGGGTCATCTGTGTGGGTTCACCTTGCGGATAAACCAGCCGCGGCCGCAATCCGGTCTGGGTGCTGCTCATTAGTTCCAGCATCTCTTCGTCGGTGATTTGGTGTTGATTTTTGCCCAGAGCGGCGATGACCAGCGCTTCCTGAACATTAACACCGACCACCCGTTTTAATAATTTGGGAGTGGTGTCTATGATCACTTTAACACCCTGGTTTTTCAAAAATTCAATCCGATCATCATAGGCGGTGGTGGTAATAATGGTTTTGCCGCCCAGCTCTTCGGGGGTGCAATCCCCAACATAATCATAAAAATTATGATAAGGAACCACAATAATCTGAGCCTTTTGCATGGCTTTTTTCAGGATATGGGTATTCCATTTTTTGATCGGAATCGCCGAAGACGTCAGGCGCTTGCTTGGTACCCATTTTAAAATGTCATGGGCGCCTTTGGCATAAAGATCGAGATCTTTATAAGAATGCAGAAATTTTGAAATACCGTTTTCTATGACCGGGTCCGCAAAGGTCAGGTTTTCCGTGTATTCTGCCATTATCCCGGCCATGCGATAATGGGTCATTCCGGAAAGAAACAGCACCCGTGCGTTGCTGAAATATCCGGAGTGCTCAAACTGAAGCGACCGGATTGCCCATTCGTAGGCAACATTGATCAAATGGTCTCCAGTGGTGACAGGTGTCTGAAGCCGTGATCGTAATTTAGCAATTTTTATCGAATCATCGCGGACATAATCAAGTATACTGGATGCGATATTGATTAAACGGTTGTTTTTGTTTGGGGTTGGCAACTTCACGCTGCCGAGACCAAAAGCGTCTGTTTCTGCGTCCAGCTGGACCAGCAGATCCACTGCTTTGTCATAGTCACCGTTGGTACCGATACGTTTGATTTTGAATTTCTGGCCCAGAAAGGTTGTCTGAAATTCATAGTTATTGTTGCTTGAGCCAAGACTGATGCTGATAACCTGCTTCATTAATATCCTCCTAAAAAGATAAATTGGGTCGGTGTCTGAAGTAGAAATGATCGTCGATTCTTGAGTCCAAAAAGTTCAATAATTCTATGTAATATCAAAAAATTCAAAACACACAAGAAATTAATTTTATCCGGTTAAAATGAAGTATATTTTATACTACGATAGGGCGTGAAAAACAATACCTGAATGTTTTGAGTTGTTTTTTTGCAATACATCACATAATTGGTGGTTGAACGGAAAGTCTCCAAATTGCACTTTTTTTTGTCATTGCGAGGGAGGTACGACCGAAGCAATCTCATTATCGACAGGGGATTACTTTGTCGTTCGTTCCTCACTCCGCGTAATGACAACCATAATTTTGAAGTTTTCGTTCAGGCACTAATTATATTGGTTCAACGATGCTTGAAAATGCCTCTGACTTCTCACCCTGGCATTTTAAAATTGCCTTAAAAGGAGTGAAAAATGTCAAAAATCAAAGTCGCCCTTGTAGAAGCCATCTCTGCATCAACGCATGTTTACAGCCGAACATACCTGCCCCGTGCCGGTGTTGCCACATTAGGCGCTGTGTTAAAAAAACTGGGGTATTCATGCGAGATATTTATCCATCGGATGTCAGATGAAGAAGTAAAGCAACTGGAAAAATTTGATGTCGTCGGCATTGGTTCATTATCCAGTACCATTGAAGAAGCGTATCAGCTGGCAGATCTTCTGAGAAGTAAGAATATTATGGTTGTCATGGGTGGCCCCCATGTGACATTTATGCCGGAAGAAGCACTGGGACATTGTGACTTTGCTGTTCTGGGAGAAGGGGAGATGTCACTTCCGGAACTCTTAGCGGCAATTGAAAACAAAATGTCTCCGGAACATGTGAAGGGAATTGTGTTTAAAAACCCTGACGGGACCGTTCATTATGCCGGTCCGTCTGATTTTGTTGATTATCAATCCCTGCCATCTCCTGATTTTACACTTTCTCCTCATATTACATCTGAAAATATTCCGCCGATGATCACTACGTCGCGGGGATGTCCCCATAATTGTTCTTTTTGCAGCGTGACATCGGTTTTTGGCCGAAAGTATCGTTTTAAAAGCAAAGAACAGGTCATTTCCGAATTACATGCGGTCAAGGATCGGAGTGTCTGTTTTGGGGATGATAATTTTTGTGCAAATCCCGTTCGGACAAAAAAACTATTGCGCGAGATCATTAAAGCTGACGCAGTGCCTTTGAGATGGTCTGCCCAGATGTGTGTCGAAGCGGCTTCAGATAAAGAGATGCTGGGTCTGATGAAAGAGACCCGGTGCCGAATCGTATATGTGGGGATTGAATCCGTAGACCCTGCAACATTAAAAAAATATGGAAAGGCCCACCAGGTGGATGCCATTAAAAAATGTGTGGATAACCTTCATGAATACGGTATCGGTATTCACGGGATGTTTGTGGTTGATAGCGGCGACAAACCCGAGGCTGCCAAAAATATTGTTGATTATGCCATTAAGGCAGATATTGACACGATTCAGATTTTTTCAATAACCCCATTTCCGGGAACCCGGTCATTTGTAGAAAATGAAAAAAGAATCATTCACCAGCAGTGGAGCCAGTATGATGGTATGCATGTGGTGGTAACACCTGAAAAATGTTCAGCGTATGACATGCAGATGGCTATCGTCAATCAGATGAATCGGTTTTACAGTCTTAAACGGGCATTGACCGCTTACAGAAAAAACAGAGCCTGGCGGGTAAAATATCGTCTGGGCGGACACATTTTAATGCGCCGCTGGGTAAAGGAAAACAAAACCTATATTGAAAACCTGCGATCCGGTTTTCAGTCGCACGGTACAGAGATCAAGGGTGATCAGGCGGACATATTTGCGCCATTAGGAGCCGCCACAAAATAACTACTTTTGGTTTTGATCATCGTTTCGGCCACCTTTTCCGTAGGGTGCGGGGTTTATCTCCGCCCGTTTTCCGTAGAGCCCGGTATCCAGAGATGAGAATGACTCTCACCTTCGTCATACTCGTTTTTCGGGAGGGCATAAAGCCCTCCCCTACAGGATGGCCGAAACGATGATCAAGGCCCTACTTTTTATTGTTTGTATTTTTCCAGTATTGAAAAGATCCACGGCCGGAAAGCAATCATCAGGCCGGTGTTATGGCTTTTTTTCTGGGGGAGAGCCTTGTCGATTTCCGTTAATTCGATATATTCTTTAAAAAGGCGATCGATTTTTTTCAGCATCACGGACTGAGAACCGTCAGATAATTTCCCGGTTTCAAACCGCAGCCGATTTTCTGCCTGATCATAGGGCGCGTTTAAAAATTCTTCAGTAATCAGACTTTCATACTTTGTCCGAATCGGCCCGCCTCTGCGCCAGGTGATATTTTTCTGGGTGAGCAGGCGGACTTTATTATCCGGGTGCAATTCGATGAGTTTCAGCCGATCGAGTTCTAAAAGAAATTTTAAGGATTCGTCGGCAGAAATCTTATAGTCTTTTATAATACTTTCCGGCAAGCGACCGTTTAACAGCAGGTAAAAAAAGACCAGGAGTTTTGGTGTTTCAGCTAATACGGTTTCCTGATGAACTGTCAGAATGCTGGGGCCGGTTTCTGCGTCCGTACTGATTTTTGCCAGATCATAAAAGTTTAAATCCAGTATGTTGCATATTTCTTCTAAGCGCTTTAAGGAAAATGTCTGTTCGGAAAACAGGCGCTTGATACTGGCTTCACTCAGGTCCATTGCTTCTCCGAGCTGCCGGTAGGTCAGTCCTTTGGCTTTCAGGCATTTTTTGAGTGTATTTAACAACTGGGTGGTCTGGCTCATGGGCATTGTCTCTGTTTGGTTGTCCTCATTTTTTTTTATTCAATCTGAAAATACTAATAGCATGGTTTGTACCCGTTCATGTGGTGGAAGATGAATAATATGTCAGCCGTTCGGTAACTGATTTTTGTAAGCTAAGTTGAGCGATTGTGGAGGTTGCCGCATATACAAGGAAAATGCGTTGCCGCTATAGTCGTTTATGCGGTTGCGCATTTGACGCAGTAGATGCGGTGAGATCGGCAATCCCGTAGGGTTTTAAATTTTGAAACTTATAAT
>JAQIBZ010000607.1 GCA_027858815.1 Desulfobacteraceae bacterium | reverse complement strand
CCCTGTCTGTCCGGGAAGAGTGGCAGCTGATAGCCGCGCGCTTGCCCCATGAAAAAGGGGGCGTGACGCGACGATCCATGTCATCCTTTTATAAAGATATTTGGGAAAAGGAACTGGGGCCGGGCGGTTTGATTGGTGACCTTACAGATCTGGATCGGAGCCCGATTCCATTGGTCCCCACCGGTGAAATGAGACGGTTTGTACCGGTCTGGGCGAACCGGAAATATAAGGCACCTTGTGAAGCCGCATGTCCGTCCGGTATACCGGTGCATGATCGCTGGCGCTTGATCCGTGAAGGCCGTGTTGATGAAGCGGTGGACCTGGCACTGGCGTATACGCCGTTTCCGGCAACCATCTGTGGATATCTTTGTCCGAATCCGTGCATGCAGGCTTGTACGCGTCAAATCAATGACATGGTTCCTGTGGATACGTCGCAGATCGGTAAAGCCAGCATCAAAGCCGGTGTGCCCGAGTTGCCTGACCTTAGCGGCAAGCGCATTGCCGTAATCGGCGGCGGGCCGGCCGGGCTTTCAATCGCCTGGCAACTGAGACTCAAAGGGCATGATGCGGTGGTTTACGACCGGTCAAAAAGTCTGGGCGGAAAGATTGCGGCCGTGATTCCGGAAAGCAGAATCCCTAAAGAAGTGCTGAATGCGGAACTGGAAAGAATCGGAAAGGTTATTTCCCATGTGAACCTTCAGCAGAGTCTGAAAAAAGAAGATCTTGAACGATTAAAAAGTGATTTTGACTTTATCGTTCTGGCAACCGGTGCTCAGAAACCGAGAACGCTGCCGGTGCCGGGAAAAGAACTCTTGATAACGGCCAGTGATTTTTTGGTGTCTGCCCGGACGGATGATGTGAAACCCGGCAAGCGGGTGGTGATCATAGGGGCCGGAAATGTGGGATGTGATGTGGCAACCGAAGCACACCGGCTGGGTGCCGAAGAAATTACATTAATCGATGTCCAGAAACCGGCTGCTTTCGGTAAGGAAAGGGAAGATGCCGAAGCCGTTGGCGCTGTTTTTCAATGGCCGCATTTTACCAAAGAAATCACTAAAGAAGGCGTGGTTTTGGATTCCGGTGCAATATTGGCTGCAGATACAGTGATTGTTTCCATTGGCGACATGCCGGATCTCGATTTTTTGCCGGAAAGCATTGAGGTTGATCGTGGTTTTGTCAAGGTCAATGATATTTTTCAAACATCGGATCCTCTCATTTTTGCAGTGGGTGATATGGTTCGGCCGGGCCTGTTAACAGATGCCATTGGCGCAGGCCGGAAAACAGCCACCGCAATTTGTGAAATAATTGACGGACACCGGTTGTTGGTTGACTCTCGAGTTGGAGAGAGCCTTTTTGTACAGGATAATGTTGATGTGAGCACCAGTGATCATTATGGTATTCATGTCAATGTCTGGGATGCCCGTGATGTCATCGACAAAGCACGGGTTTCTTTGGAATATTTTGATCCGAGGATTACATCGTTTGAGGATACGGATCAGTGCGGATCACAGTGTGCATCCTGCGGATCATGCAGGGATTGCGGCATCTGTGTATCCATCTGCCCCCAGGCGGCCATCAGCCGGGAGGATAAAGGCGGGGTAAATTACGAATATGTCGTGAATGCGGATAAGTGTATCGGATGCGGTTTTTGTGCCGGTGCTTGCCCCTGCGGTGTCTGGGAACTGGTTGCCAACGATCCTATCGGGGTTTGATTTTTTATATTGATTTGAGTCAAAGATTTGTTACAAGAAGGCTTGCTCAATTTTAGAGTTTTTTTGATTTTTTAACAAACTCGTAAAAAATCAGATTTCGATGGCAAAGAAAAAAGCTCCAAATTCGAGGCGCGTAAATCCTGAGTTATGATTTGTACTTAGCGTACCATGAAGAAACGAAGGATGCAGCGCAACAAAGAATTTGGACTTTTTACGAAGCCATCAATAATAAAAATATAATAATTATAAGAAAATATCCAATGAAAGCATTATTAGCTCTTGAGGATGGAAGAACGTTTGAATGCCGGAGTTTTACCGGTTCGGGTGAAAGCTTCGGGGAAGTGGTTTTTAATACCAGCATGTCCGGATACCAGGAGGTGTTGACGGATCCGTCATACCGGGGCCAGATGGTGGTCATGACGTATCCTTTGATCGGGAATTACGGTGTAAATCCCGAGGATGTGGAATCCGACCGGATTCATGTGTCGGCATTTATAATGAGAGAATATCAGGCGTTTCCGAGTAATTTTCGTTCTACGCAAACACTTGAGCAATATTTATGCTCCCAGAATATACTGGGTATTGATTCGCTGGATACTCGGGCGCTGACCCGGCATATCCGGACCGCCGGTGCCATGCGGGCGGTGATATCCACCGAGGATCTGGACCCGGAATCGTTAGTGGCACGGGCAAAAAAGTCCCCGAAGATGGAAGGCCGGGATCTGGCCAGTGCCGTGACAACAGATCAGCCGTATTTCTGGGAAAATGACCAGCGGTTGTTTGTTGAAAAAGACGTTCTGTTAAACAGCTCCATATGGAAGCACCGCGACAGCCGTCTGGCAGTTGTTGCGTTTGATTTTGGCGTGAAATATAATATTTTAAGATGTTTGGAAATCGTCGGGGGGGAAGTGTT
>JAQIBZ010000577.1 GCA_027858815.1 Desulfobacteraceae bacterium | reverse complement strand
ATCTATTTAAATCAGCTTGGAATACCTTCACTTTCAAAAAATATAAAAAAAACCAAACTTTTTTAAGAATATTTATGCCTTTTCCTGATTCGTTATAAACGGTTGAAGCCTTTTTATTGATATCACACAGAATTTTTTAAATGATAAATTCCAACCATACTCAATATTAAAGAATATATAAAAAATGTTATTGATGTGCCTAAAGCTACACCCGGTAACCCATAACCATTTTTTACAAACCAAATATCCAATCCAATAAATATTGGAAGAGTAAATATTTGAACAGCTAAATAATGATTTTGTTTATTAATTGTATTAAGTAAATTGCCAAATGCACCTGCAAAGGACAAAAAAACAGGTCCGAAGAGCATAGGATAGACAGCAGCTAATCCGGGAGAATACTCAATTAAAAAATGGTTAATTATAAATTTGATTAAAAAAGCAAAAATGGTTGCAGCTAAAATAGATAAAAGAACCGATACTCCAATTTGCAAACGAACCCATTTTAATATTTCTTTTATTTCTTGCGTTCGTCCCCATGCTTCGGCCATTCTAGGGTATACTTGTTGAGCAACCACCATTTGCAGTATTAATAGAACATTAAATGACATAATGGCGATGCTGAAATACCCTAATTGTTTTTCAGTAAAAAAAGCGATTACTATCCAACGATCAATTGTTTTAAATAAAGAAAAAATTAATCCAACAAGCATTATCGGAAAGCCAATTCGAATCAATTGTATTATTTTCGTCCGATTCCAGCGAGGAACAACA
Organism: Desulfobacteraceae bacterium; assembly: GCA_027858815.1. Taxonomy (GTDB): domain Bacteria; phylum Desulfobacterota; class Desulfobacteria; order Desulfobacterales; family Desulfosalsimonadaceae; genus SURF-3. The sequence goes on along the minus strand of JAQIBZ010000577.1, from coordinate 37,922 downwards.
GATACTTTCTGTTTCCATATTAATACAACCATTATAGATGTTGCTAATAATTGACCTGTAATAAAACCTGAAAGTCCCTTCCAATATGTAAAAGGAATAGTAAATAATACAAAAAAAAATGCGAAAAAAGCTTGCTGTTGGCTAAAATAGTTAAAAAAGGCCATAGATTTCAGATAGAACTGCTCCCACAAATAAATCATGTGAAATAAAAAAAATAAACAAAAAAACAGATATGTCCATTTAAGTTCAAGCGGACCTTTTACAAATCCATATAAAAATATAAAAAATGCGCATAGAATTGATATAATAATTTGGAACCCAAATGAATTACTTTGAATCTCAACTATTTTGTCAAAATTTTGTTTGCCTCTGTATAATGGTACATCTTTATTCATGGCATTTAACGTACCAAATTGGAAATTAGGTCCATATATAATGACAAGATCAAAAAGAAACCATTTGCCCCAAGTTTCAGGCCCAAGTAATTTAGCTGCCCAAAAATATGCCACTAACCGCGAAATTAATAATAGAAATGTAGTAAAAGAAAAAAGAAAGAATTCTGGAATTAATGGATTTTTATTAGCTATAGAAAAAGCAGATTGTATTTGAGATTTAATATTACTCACAATTTATATAGTGCCTCATTTTATACTAAAAGGAATTTACTGCAGACAATTTTTCCGTCAAAAATAAATAATTCAGCTGCCCCAGCTATAATCGTAGCAAATAGCCATCGGGGAAAAGTATAATGAGGAACGAGCGGCGCTTTTTACCGCTCAAAAGTAAGTGTTTCTTTATCGTTTTTTCAACAAAAACCAAGTTATATCATCTTGTGGGAAATTGTTATCTCGATGGTAAACAAAGCCATAATCAAGGAGTCTTAAGTCAGAGAAATTGTCCATGATTTCTCTTGCGAAATCTCTTTTATATAGCTTTCCATCATGCCCACGATACTTTACCTCAACAGGGACGGATTATAATACTCAGCAATGCAGATATATTTATTGCTCGTTTTATGTAACAACTCATACACTTTTTGCAGTTCGTCTGGATTAATATGTATTAGCACACCCTTGATTAAAACAAAATCACGAGCTTTATCTGGAACAAAATCAAGAATTGAAGAGTGATAAACTTTGATGCCTTTAATTCTTTTGAGTTGAGTTACCGCATTTTTATTTATTTCAATTGCAGACAAATCTGCATTTGGCAATAAGCGCTGAATTGCTTCTAAGTTAAGTCCAATATTTGAACCGAACTCAATAACACTCGAAACAGAAACAGTTTTTTTAAGTATTTTTGCAAAAAATGAAATATTTGACGCTAATGTTGAACCTCCCTTATTTCGTTCAATGTATTCATCACCAAATTTGCCAGCCCAAAATTCTTCTTGATCGGTTTTAAAGCTCACTTAACTCTCCATTCAGATTTGGTTTTTTGATTTGACATATAACCTTAACAAACTTAAATGCCATCTTTTAGCTTTCAATATATTCCTCGGACAATCAAATTATGTTCAACCGACTTAACAGAAGGTTAGTCATATGAAACACTATACATTCTATTCCTGAATTTTTTCCCCTGAAATAATATACCACCGGTGTGAGAGGAAAATATACCGTGGATTTATTCTTTTAGATTGTTATGGCTACATTTTTTTTCTGAGTGATAATTTTAAAATGATGCCAAATTTTTTCCAAGCACTTTGCCATTTGACCATTCGATTTCCGACTGGTAGGTATGAGATGCTATCTGAATAAATCCCAGGATAGTGGAGTTCCTTTTGTAATATGAATCTTCGCCTTTCGTCCTAAAATTTCTTTAATATATCTTGTATGCAATCCATAGCCAGGCCGGATAGACCTGATATTTTCTCGAGTGAATGATTCTCCTGCCTTTATATCATTCACTATGAATAATGAGCGCCTAAAGCACCTGCTCTCTTTTTGTTTTTCGGTAATCTCGTATGTCACTTTTCCAAGGGCCTTTTCAACAGTGCGAATATCCTCTACCATTTGTTTGAATTCATACGGTTCCATTGAAAATGAGCTGTCCGGACCAGGATCATTTCGTGATAAGGTGAAATGCTTTTCAATAATTCTGGCGCCAAGAGCCACTGCCGCCACGGCCACAGCACTGCCCATTGAATGATCGGATAGTCCCACCGGCACGCCGAATGCATCTGCCAAGTGTTTTATGGTTTTTAAATTTGCTTCATCCGGTGGTGCGGGATATGCGCTGGTACATTTGAGCAGAGCTAACTGATTATTACCGTTTGAACGGATTGTATCGACTGCTTCATCAATTTCGCCCAATGAAGCCATTCCAGTTGACATGATAATAGGCTTTCCGGTTTTAGCAATTTTTTGCAGTAATGGAATATCTAAGATTTCAAACGATGCGACTTTGTAACACCTCACACCAATTTCTTCTAAAAAATCAACAGCGGTTGTATCAAATGGACTTGAAAAAAAATCGATCCCTAATTCTATGGCTATTTTTTTTAAATCTGGCTGCCACTTCCAAGGCATATAAGCGTCTTCATAAAGTTGATATAATGTTTTCCCTTCCCAAATCGTTCCCTTAATCCTGAAATATTCGTTGTCACAATCAATGGTCATAGTTTCAGGCTTATAAGTCTGAAGTTTAACAGCATCCGCCCCGGCTTTTTTTGCAGCCTGAATGAGTCGGACTGCTTTACTAAAATCATGGCTGTGATTAGCTGATATTTCGGCTATTATATAAACAGGCCTACCGTCACCGATGAAACGATCATTGATTTTGATTTCAGTTTTCATATTAGTCGGATTCCACTGTCTCTATCGGATGTATAAATATCGTCAATATCGTTTACAACTTGTACCGCCAGATAATAAATTCCTGATTTTTTGAACAATTAAAAAACTGAACAAATCCTAACTTCATAAAAATATGATTCGAAGTTTTATTCTGAGGTTTAACAAGTGCCTGTAAATTTAATATTCCTTTATGATCCGTTTTAAATCTTTGAATACCCTTTTGAATAAGAAGTTCAGCGATTCCTATCCCTCGAAATGATGGGGCGATAGAATAATTAATTTCAGCAAATTGTTCAGAAACTTCAAATCTGATTTGTGCAATTGATTCACCAAGTTCAGTTATTGCAATATATGCATATGCGTTTGAATCCATAATTTTATGCTCAAACCATTTTTTATGTTCATTCCATAAAATGGGTTCTGCGTTAAATGAATTTTCTCGGACAAGGGAATCATTCGCCCAGACCCATAGATGTTCACAATCTTGCATTTTCCATAAACGCAATTGAAAATTACCGACCAACAATTGTCTCAGTATACGTTTTAATCCCTTTCCATCAACGTATGACTTTTCTTGCTCTACCATATGATGCCGAGTTGAATAATCTTTGATCAATTTGTTAATTTTTGAAGAAGATTCTTTCTCAGAAAAGTCATGGTACCATCCCAGACAACATCCCATAAAATTTTCGTCCAATCTCCGGCATATTTCTCGCTGATTTTCTGCCGCAATCAAAACAAACATGGGCACCTGCATAAAGCACAATTCCCAACAAGTACTTCCGCCGGCCGTAATTGCTAACTCGGCCCAGGCCATAAGATCTGGCATTTGATCGGGAGAAGGTGAGACAAATAAAATTTTAGATTCGAACTTTTTTATCGCATTCTCCAAAACACTCCGATTTGGATTGGACGGTCCGATGATCACACGTATATCAAGCTCCAGATCATTTGATTTTTTTAGTGCATTGATAACTTTAAGCGTTATATTATCAGGGTCCGCTCCCCCCAGAGTGATCAAAATATTTTTAGCTTTTTGCGAAATAATCCTTTTAAAATTCTTGTATTGGGAAAAATCCCGTCTCAGCATCACATACCTGGAACCTAATAATTTCAGGCTTTCCAGGTTACAAGTGTAATTGAGCTGTTCGGCTCCGATGTTCTGGTTCAATAAAATGTCGGCATGATATTCCGGCAAGTGATTGTAATCATCAATCACCATCAATCTGAAACCAGCTTTTCTTATTGCTTTTTGATAATCCGACGTAAAATGATAACCATCCAAAACCACCCAGATTGCATCAGCTGTTTCATTATGTTGCTTTAAATGAATTTTAAGCTGGATTAAATCAGATGAATCAGGATGAGGGTTTTCCACTTCAGTTAAATCAAATCCCTCATCACGAATGAACTGCTGCAAGGCAATCGATTCACAATACGAAAAAAATGAAACCTGCCCACCCTGATCTTTCCAGGCCTGCCCAAGAGCGACACAACGCATGACATGCCCGGTTCCGATTTGAAAATTGGAATCCGCCCGAATGACTAAGCGGTACATTGTTGTTCCTCTATCTGCAAGGCCTTATACATCAGTTCTGCTTGTTTCCATTCCTCTATGGTATCGATATCCATCACTAAGTGTTGTGGTAATACGATTCCAATTGAATGGTTTGAAAACACAGGATAATTTTTTAAAAATGCTTCCGGTTTACCCCAATAAAATTGCCCGGCATCATGATACGCAACAGGCAAATCCTGTGACCGGGTATTTAAATATTCCGGCCAGAACATTTTTACTGAATCGTCATTATCCATTCGAAAAGACCTGAAAATGGTGCTGGGAAAAGATGTAACAGAAAAAGCATACAATTTATTGGTTTTCTCGAGACGCTCGATTCCTTGTTTCAAATAACTAATATTTAAAAACGGGGCAGTTGCATAGATGCAGCAGACAAAATCTATTTGAAAACCATTGATATTCAGCCATTCAATTGAATGTTTAACCACCGCATTAGTCCCGGTATAATCGTCAGCTAATTCTGCCGGACGCATAAAAGGAACTTCCGCGCCGAAATCTCTGGCCACGGCAGCTATTTCATGGTTATCTGTAGAGACAATAATACGGTCAAAAAGACCGGATACCTTGGCAGTTTCGATAGAATGAGCAATAATCGGTTTGCCTAAAAAATTCTTAATATTTTTTTGGGGAATACGTTTACTCCCTCCCCTTGCTGGAATCACTGCTATCTTCATTTAATTATATAACTTTATGTCATTTTTAGAATATTATTTGTCTTATATTTTCGATTACATGCTCAATCTCGTTCTTTTTTAGACTCGGAAACATCGGTAAAGAGAGAATGCTTTCAAAAGCTTTTTCCGCTACCGGGTAATCACCTGCCTTATATCCAAAATTTTTTCGATAGAACGGATGCATATGTACAGGAATATAATGTACATTCACGCCAATGCCATTTTTTCGCAATTGATTAAAAACATCCTGCCTTGAATTTTCTTTATCCTTATGGAGTTTTACAACATATAAATGATACGCATGCAAACGATCAGTTTTTACAGACAAAGGTTTTACAGATTCTCTGGATGAAAAAAAAGTGTTATATTGATCAGCTATCTTTCTTCGTTTTTTTAGAAAATCAGGAAGTTTTTTGAGTTGACTGATACCCAGAGCGCTTTGAAAATCGGTTATTCTGTAATTAAAACCCAGGTCAGTCATTTCATATAACCAGGAGCCGGTTTCTTCCCGCTCACGATGATCGGTGGTGATGCCATGATTTCTGAACATACGGATTTTTTCAGCCCAGTCTTGATTATCCGTGGTAACCATCCCGCCTTCACCAGTTGTAATATGTTTAACCGGATGGAAACTAAATGCCGTCAAATCGGCAAGTGAACCTACTTTAACTCCTCTATATTCTGCGCCTAATGCATGGCAACCGTCGGCTACCAGAATAAGGTTATGCTTTTTAGCGATTCCGCGAAGAGCGTTCCAATCACAGGGTTGACCAGCATAGTCAACGCCAATAATGACTTTGGTCTTTGGAGTAATTTTTTTTTCAACTTTTATGGGATCAATTAAAAGAGTTTCAGGTTCAACATCCGCAAAAACCGGTGTACCTCCCTGATAAACGACGCAATTGGCTGTTGCAGCAAATGTTATAGGAGGTAAAATCACCTCATCTCCTGGTCCGATTCCAATGGCATGCATTGCTGAATGCAAAGCGGCAGTTCCGCTGGATAATGCTATTGAGTATTTTGTGCCAACATATTCGGATATTGCGTTTTCAAATTCATTGATTTTCGGACCTGTTGTTAAATAATCAGATCGTAATACTTCGACAACAGCCTCAATATCATCTTCATTAATTAATTGTCTGCCATATGGTATCATGGGGTCACAGGTTGAATCATTTTTTTTAGTTCATCTGAAGATAACCACTTTTCATTTTTGTCAGAACTGTATTCAAAACCATCCGGGAGTTCTTTACCCCCTTCCTGCAGAAATCTTCTCTCAAAAAATCGGAATGCCGGTTTTATAACAAAATAATTATCAAATTCAATCGTATTTCTTGCATCGTCCATCGGAATCATGACTTCATGGAGTTTTTCACCAGCACGAATACCCACTGTTTCAAGTCGGCAATCAGGACAAATGGCATTGGCTATATCAGTTATTCTCATACTAGGGATTTTGGGCACAAAAACTTCACCGCCAACCATTAAATCAAATGAATTGATTACAAAATCGACCCCTTGTTCCAGGGTAATCCAGAAACGGGTCATGCGAGGATCAGTTATGGGAAGGACACCTTCAGCTTTTTTTTTAAAAAAGAAAGGTATCACACTTCCACGGCTGCCAACCACATTGCCATAGCGAACAACTGAAAATATCGTTTTATCTCTGCCGACATATGAATTCCCAGCAATAAAAAGCTTATCAGAACATAATTTTGTTGCGCCATAAAGATTTATCGGATTAGCCGCTTTATCAGTGCTTAAAGCAATCACTCGTTTTACCTTTTGATCAATGGCTGCGTCGATAATATTTTCAGCACCGATGATATTAGTTTTGATCGCTTCGAAAGGATTGTATTCTGCGGCTGGGACCTGCTTCATGGCCGCTGCATGGATAACGTAATCTACATTACGAAATGCTCGAGAGAGTCTTTCCTTATCCCGAACATCTCCGATAAAATATCGCATACAAGGGAATGTTTTATCAGGAAATGTTTGAGACATTTCAAATTGTTTAAGTTCATCTCGGCTGAAAATTATTATTTTATTTGGTTGATATCTTTTCAGTAATATTTCAGTACATTTCTTCCCGAATGATCCGGTGCCACCTGTAATTAGAATATTTTTATTATTAAACATCGATTTACCCTCAGATATAATTCACTAACATTATTGCTTATTATTTATATGAAATTGAATATTAAATTTTTTTATTCCAAATCCTTATTTGCTTCCATATCAAACCACATGCCAAAAAGAGTAAATAAACTGGCGCTCATAAAAGAAAACATTGCTGCTAAAGCATTTATCGGAGGTATATAGCCGTTTAGATACCACTGTATAAAGAGTCGAACAAACAGCAAGAAAGTTAGCATTGAAAAAAGGCCCCCAAGTATATAAAAGAATACTAGTGGATGAAAATCACGAATAATATATTTTTCTTTCATTCGCCAGAAAAACAGTTTAATCAAAAGCCATCCGATAGCAAAAATTGCTTTCTTGTACTTGATACCAGATTTTTCACCAATATTGTAAATCGGTTCCACTGGTACGTCTTTAACCCTGCAATTATGAACGTTCAAACGGACCAAAATATCATTGGGATGTCCGTACCAAGTATATAGTTGATCCCAGTCGATGAGTTGAAGCGCTTTTTTGTTTATTGCCGTATATCCGGATTGGGAATCCGCCACATGCCAGTACCCGGAGGCGATTTTGGTAAATACAAATAAACGGAAATGATTACACTTCATATAACATTTTGTTTACCGTCAAAATCAATACAGGTAGATCATCCTGAATGATTTTCCACACGATTTCCAAGTCAACGCCAAAATACTCATGTATCAACAGGTTTCTGAAATCTTTAATATCCTGCCATTCGACATTTTGGTGTTTCCGCTTGATGTTTTCAGGAATTTTCCCAACCGCCTCACCAATGATTTCAAAATCTCTGATTACCGCAGAATAATTCTTTCTATCCTGTTCAAATTAATAAATCATCAGTTGAACGGACGTCCATTCATTCCTCCTGCATTTAATGAAATTTGTAAAGCCCCAATCTGGAACGCGCAACAAATCAGGCATTGAGTGTAAAATAACGCACCCCTAAAGCCTTTTATTAATGGTTGCGTAAATGTTTTTGATTTCGGAATAAGCGTTCACGGCAAGCTTAATGCCTTCAATGATTTCTTTCTCATTGTCCGGATATTCATGAGTTAAGGTGTTTCTGATTTCCCTGAAATTAATCCATTGTCGGACGGATTGAATAAATTCCAACCGTTCAAGTTTATTTAGAATATCCATAAACGACAAGGAAGATTTATATTCGCCCAGCATATCAAGAACCACGGGAAATAATTTTTCTCCCATGTAATCCTGGATTTTTGAAAAGCGGTATATGAACGTATCAATAGTTTTCACAGCTTCAAAATCGTCGAAAGTATGGGCATCCAGTTGAATCCGACTGATTTCATCCGCAGCTTTGTCCGCCCGGCTGAAATGTAAATCCAAAACTTTATAGATATCTGAAAAGGTCATAACTCAATTCCTGTTTGTCGAGCAATGTGAAAAATTTTCTGGTCATTTTTATTCGGCGCATTGACCACCACATCAATCTTTTGATCCCCAAGAGTTAATTTCAGAAGCGACAATAATGATATTTTGTCCTGAAGTAGCGCATGCTTTTCTGTTTCTATATATAAATCGATGTCACCGCCTTTTAAGGAATCATTTACCCGACTGCCAAACAAAAATATTCTAACTTCAGGACCGAATATTTCTTGTGCAACCTTTTTAATAATCATCTTTTCTGATTCTATGAGTCGCATTTTATACCCGCATTAACCAACAAAATTATTTCGATATCATTTCAAATCCTTATTCGCCTCCATATCAAACCACATTCCAAAAAGCGTGAACAAACTGGCGCTCATGAACGAAAACATGGCCGCCAGCGCATTGATGGGTGGAATATAGCCGGTTAGATACCATAGGATTAGAAGGCGAATAAAAAGCAGAAAAGTAACAATACCGAATAAACCACCTAGCGCATAAAAGAACACCAGTGGATGAAAATCGCGAATGATATACTTTTCTTTCATTCTCCAGAAAAACAGCTTGATCAGCAACCATCCGATTTTAAATATCGCGCGTCCGATTTTTATCCCTGATTTTTCACCGATATTATAAACCGGTTCAACGGGTACGTCTTTAACTCTAAAATTTTGCACATTTAAACGAACCAGAATATCGTTTGGATGTCCATACCAGGTATACAGTTGATTCCAATCAATCATTTGAAGCGCTTTTTTGTTTATTGCAGTATACCCTGACTGCGAGTCTGCCACATGCCAGTATCCGGATGCTATTTTAGTAAATAACGATAAAAACGCATTGCCGAAATATCTGACTTTCGGAATTTTCTGATACGCCTCACCGGTAAAGAGACGGTTGCCTTTTGAATAATCAGCCTTCCCTTCAACTACCGGATCAAGCAATGCCGGCAAATCTTTTGGAGCCATCTGGCCGTCACCGTCCATCCGGACCACCACATCAAGATCCATCGATTTTGCAAAATTATAGGCCGTTATCATTGCCCCCCCTGCCCCTTTATTCGTTTTATGCTCAAGGAGGGTGATATTCTGGAATTTTTTCTGATAAGAATTTATGATTCCAACGGTTTTATCAGTGCTCTTATCATCGACAATAACTATCTGATCGATAAAATCCGGCATGGTTTCGAGGACCTTGCCTATCTGGGTTTCCTCGTTATGGGCGGGTATAACAACGCCTATTTTTTTATTTTTATACATTTACGCTGATTTCCTGAATCCAAAATAACTGCCGGATGGCAGTTATTCATATACATTTTTACGATGGCCGACACGGAGAACGCGGACAGTGACAACATTCTCGTTAATATAACAAATAATACGGTAAGGGCCTACCCGGTATTTCCATAACCCGATCAACGTTTTCCGAAGAGGATCTCCAAATCGACGGGGATCTTCGTGCGTGGCAATGCGGGTTCTCAAATAACTCAGGATATTAACCTGTGCCTGTCGATCCAACTTGCGCAATTCTTTTCTGGCCCGTTCATCGAATTCAACCTTCCAGATCAAAATCCTTCTCCAATTCTTCTAACGACCAGCTTCTTTCGGGCGGATTTTCAATTCGATGGACTGCAAGATAGTAATCCTCTATATCTTCCAGATGCTCCATAATGGCTTCCCTGGCATAAAACGATTTGGTTCGTCCCGTCTTTTCAGCCAGGGATTCAAGTCTTTTTTCGATTTCGTCCGGCAATCTGATGGCTAACATATTCTCTCCTCCTGTTATACAAATATAGCAATGGGGTGTTTGAAGTCAATCTGTTTTTCAAAGCTACGGGGACAATACTTACCATCAATTTTAAAGCATTACAAAACTTTCAACAACCCGTTTTGATCCTTTGAGAATTCTGTAACTGTCATTTTCTCAAAGAAATCCTTGAGCATCTGTTTTTCATGCAGGCTGTAATTTTTCACCCAAAAATTAAACAATTCATAATTCACCAGCAAATGCGTGATGCCAAGTTTCTTCAGGCCTTCGGCGATATCTTCGGGTGTATTGGCTTCCGCTGCCAAGTCTTGCAATAAATCCAGACTGAACACCATATCGATATCCGAATAATAACCTCTGTTGCCTGTATAAACACCAAGAATTCGATCGTTTTTGGTTAAATTACGATTAGCGTATTGCATGGATGCATACTCAGGCCGGAATTTCTGAATATATTGATCCCTGCTGACTTTTCCGCTCAGATAAGCCAGAGGCTGTGCATAACTGAATCGTTCCATCATGTATTTTGCGTTTAAGCCGAGCATGACAAATATAATGCTGATAATACATGTCCGGTTCGCAAAAGCTCCTATCTGTAAATTCCGGCTCAAAAGATTTTTCTGGATATGACGCAGGCCGAACATGGATAGAATTACCAATGGGGGGAAAATGGGCGCGAAATACCGAATCCGAATCACTGTCTGGGCGCAGGCAAATAAAAGAAAGAAGACAGAAAATCCCAGCATGAGATATTTTTCTGTTTTGATCTGCCGGGGATTTGTCCGGATTCCCAAAAATGCAAAAATCGGCAGTAACAACAGAAATGGGTTGGCCCGGCCGTCAAAATATTTAGGATCATTGTCTCTCCCCTGAAAAAATACCCGTAAGGGAATCAGCGCGATTTCAAGGCCGGATTCCCCGTACAGGTCTCGACGGATCTGGAAATGATTCATGCGGGAACCTTTCTCATGCTCATCTTCATCAACTGCTTCAGTGTGTGCCGCTCCTGAATTAAACACGCTGTTATACAGAGGATAAACCGGATTTCCGGTCCAGATCGTATTGCGAATCATCCAGGGTGAAAAAATAATCAATGCGATAAGAACATACACTGCTGAATACCCAATGGCTTTTCTGGCATGGGATTGCTCTTCAGCATGGTATCGTGCATAAACAAGCGGCACAAATAGACCCAATAGAAACAGACCGACCAGACCATTGTATTTCGTTCCCATGGCAAACCCGCAAAACACAGCGCTGATAAGCAGATATTTTATTTTAAAATCATACTCAATCCACTTGAACAAATACATCAGCGCGGCAAACAAAAAACAGACCAGGCCCAAATCCACATATACAATGGTTGACTGATTCACAATAACGGGAATGGAAAGAAAAAAAAGACTGCCCAACAGCGCATACTCAATATTGAGCCGGCGTTTTAAATATCGGTAAACCATCCAGGCGGTTGCCAGAGCAAAAGCAAAATGGATAAATTTCGGGAAGATATCATTTTTAAAATACAACGGAATCAGATACAGCAAATCCAGGTTCATGGGATAATAGGAAAAGGAAAACGCCGGAATCTCAAACATACCGCCATGTCGCAGGTACAATTTCGGTATGGCCAGATGGTGAATCAGCGCATCCCGGCTGACCGGCGGAACGCTGGCCATAAGGGCGATGATCGCCACAACACCTGCGATCATGAAGCCATAAACAATAGAAGTCCAGTATGATTTTTGATTGGCTGAGGTTTTCATATCAAAACATAAATTTTTGTTATTCAAGATATGGTTTTAGAATTTCTGCTGGGATTTGTCCCTCGTATACCTGACCCTTAATAACAAAGCCCGGCGTGCCGGTCAATTCATGAACCTTGATACCTTCCTTAATATCTCCCCATAATATATTCCATAATCGGCGGTCCTGAAAAGCATGGCGCATGGTTTCAAGGTCAAGGCCGATTTTTCCGGCAATATTTCTCATATTCACCGCTTCAATATTTTTTAACAAATTAAATAAATAATCGTTCATTTCCCAGAATTTCCCATGTTCCCCGGCAAATATCGCCAGCATCGAGAGTTTGGCAGCGCCCGTATGGAAAGGAATGGTGACCAGAGGGTTAATAGTATGGTCCATGGGAAACTGCCGGTGAATCAGCCGAATTTTTTCCGGATGCGCTTCAATGAGCCGGCGGAGAAAATAATGCATTTTTTTACACTGAAAACACCGGTAGTCGGAAAATTCGGTGATGATCAGTTCTGGGTGCTCGGCCCCGATCCAGGGATAACCGTCTTCATTGACACCGGTGGGAATGGTATTAGATAACGCCGGCGGATTCATATGCCAGTAAGGAGGGAAAAAAAAGATCATGAAAAGGGACATTGTGACAAAAACCAATCCAACAGGAATCACAATTTTTTTATAACTCAACAAATAAAGGACATCCAGTTTGGCGGCAGTGAAAATCGATTCACAGGCAAATCGTTTCCGTATAATCCATGCATAAAAAAGAAGCGCCAGATTGACTCCATAACTCAAAATGCACATGATACAGTAGCTGTGGATATAATAGGAAGAGATAAATGCCAGGATAACACTGTAAATGCTGAATGCCAAACTGATCAGCATCAACAGGGTCCAGACTCGTTTTTTCTCAGCCTTTCTATCCCATGCAAAACACAGCAGGAACATAAAAAAACCATATCCCAGAATCCCCCAAATCGGCACCGGAACATCCAAGAAAATGGAATAAGCGCTTTGGGAAACCGTATCGCAATTAAGAGATCGGGAAATCGCGCAAAAGCTCTGATAACCCATGTCAGCATAATTGCGGTAATGAGATACCGCCAGATAGATGGAATCGAAAAAACCAGTCAGGGCGATGATTGTGGCCGGCACAAAATAATAAGAAAATGGGAGGGGAATGATAGTTTTTTTATGGTTCCAAATCAGCCGCATTGTTGTTGTGCCTCCACAAGAAAAGTAAATATTCTTTCATGCATTCTCTAAAAATAATCCAAAATTAAATCATTGATATCAAAAAAACAAGTAGTGATACCTCGGTTGGTTATTCCTAAATTTTCAGGTAATCGTTCATGACCGAAGGGACGATCATGCGCAAGCACCAAAAATAATTTTGTCCCTTACCCGTGATAAGCTTTTGCCCCGATAAACTTACTCTGAACCGGAATGGATGATCGCAGTCATATTTTCACGGTGCAACGTGGACCCGCCAATGATTGTATCCTCTGGCCATATTTTTTTTTATAGTTGTTGTTTCTTCACTAATGCCAAGCAAGAGCAGACTGCCTTCCACATCGCCTGCTTTTTGTCGTTTTTGAATAGCTGTTTGAATGTCCACTACATCTTTAACTGCTATGATAAAATGTGTCAATGCGTCCGAGCGTCTACCCTGCCCTATCAACGCCAATCCCATATAATAATGCGCTTCAAGGTTTTCCGGATTTTTTTGAATCACAGTTTGAAATTGCGGGATAGATTCCGCGAAATGTCCGTTCCATCCCAGGATACGTCCGAGATCCAGTCTCAATGTTTGTTTGTCTGGTCTCATGGAAACCGCAATTTGAAAGTGTCGTTCAGCCTCGATCATTTGCCCCTTGCTTGTATAGATATGGCCAAGTGTGTTATGCGCAAAAAAATTTGGCGCAGCTGTTTTTGCTGCATGGCGAAATAATGTATTGTTATCCCGCCAGCAGAGCAAATAATAATGAGTGCTAATTCCCGAAAGGATAATTGCGGTTATGCACATAATGCCAAAAATGATCTTCCCTGTACGCTGGTCACCCATCATGTCAGCCGCCAGCCAGATAGAACCGAACAGCAGGCCGACGATTGGCATGTACATATATCGATCCGCCATTGCAAAGTCCCCGATTTTAACAATGCCACTCACAGGCACGAGAGTACCCAGAAACCAGCACCATCCGATAATAACATACTGTTTTTTCCTAAAAAAAAGAATAACCCCCAAAGCGGAAATAAAAATCAGCAAGACTATGGCGCTGATGGTTTGTATAAGCGGAATATGGATTCGAAATGGATAAAAGACAGAAAGGTTAAAGGGGAAAAAAGTTTTAACAACATACATTTTATAGGCAACCAGGACATTTGCAAAACGATCAGGCAGGGAGTAAACATCAAAATTGACGATGCCATCACCGGCTTGTTGGGCAAAGATTGTTAATCCAATGCCAATGGCACTTAAAAAAAAGAGGGGTATCTTTTCCTCCACAAGCTCGAAGATAATCTTCCTGTTCCACTGCCAACGCTGCAAAGGCCAGATATCGAGCAGCAGCAAGCTAAACGGCAGAGTCACAATCATGGATTTGGACATAAGCCCTAATATAAATAACAATGTAATTATTCCATACCATCTGATGCCCGGGTTTTGAACATACCTTGCATACGCATAAAGCGCGGCGATCCAGAAAAATCCGCACAAGACTTCTTTTCGCTCGGCGATCCATGCCACAACTTCCACATGCAGCGGGTGAAGAGCGAACAGAACAGCCAGAATGAACGATCGGAAACGTTGGCGAGTAATCAAATCAAATGATAGAAAAAGCAAAACTGCGGATGCGATATGCAGCAGCAGATTTGTGAAATGATATCCGGCTGGTGTCACGCCGTAAAGAGTGGTATCGAGCATCAAAGACAGCCAGGTCAGGGGGTGCCAGAATTCAGCATGAACAGTGGTAAAAGCCCAGCGAAGGTTTTCCCAGTTCAGGCCCTGCCGGACATGTTCATTCGCCGTTACATAAACCTGGTCATCTATGATCAAAAAAGGAAACCGGGTAACGCCAACATACAGCGCAAAGGTCATACCTATGAATATTGTTGACCATAATAAGTTATATTTACCTTTATTCATAACAGCCTGATTTTTTCTTTAAATAACGGCAACGAACCCGCATGAATGGTATCTGCCAAAATGCTTCAAACGCAATTCCGGCTGTCATTTTGCTCCGCCCCACATGGCGGTCCGAAAAACAGATAGGAATTTCCACGATGCGCGCACCGAGACAGCGGGCAATAAAGGTAGTTTCTACCTGAAAACCATATCCTTCCGATCTGACGGGACAAGCCAGCACATGTTTGAGCAGATCACTTCGCCAAACCTTAAATCCGCCGGTAGGATCATTGACTGGTAAACCCAGCCACACTCTTGCATAGATAGCGCCAAAACGGCTGATCATGCGACGGGCCATATTCCAGTTTTTCGTGCCACCACCTGGAATATAACGGGAACCGATCACTAAATCATTCATTTGAATAGCGTCTATCATTTCAGGGAGTTTTTCCGGCGGATGGGACAGGTCCGCATCCATCTGCACTATAATATCCGCTTTCATCCGGTCGAGAGCAACTTGGAAACCATGACAATACGCTTTTCCCAGACCTTCCTTTTGCGGGCGATGGAGCACAGAAATACGAGAGTCCTGGTGAGAAAGCGTATCGGCTATCTGTCCAGTTCCATCAGGAGAATGATCATCGATAATCAAAATGGATGATTGAGGAACGAAACGGAGAATGGCATTGACGATTGCCGCAATGTTTTCCGCTTCATTGTAGGTGGGCAAACAGCAAATAATTTTTTCATGCATGGGAATAAGGTTATTCAGCTTTCATTAATAATTAAAACAAAAAACAGGGCAATACTCATCTTTTTAATAGTTTTCATCAAAACTTGATAGACTTTTTTAATCCATTTATGACAAGTTAACATGCTGACTCTAAAAACGTTTGATGTCCTACGTCGATCAAAAAAAATGACATCCTGAATCCATCTTGTGGATGATTTATCTTGAAGACCGTAAGACAATTGTTATATAAACCTTCACATTTAGACGGGTTATCGATTTATCCGCTGGATGCATTGTAATACCTGTTTTGCTTTATTGAAATCGTCTCAAATGATAAAAAAAGTATAAGCTATAATCAATGATTAAAAGAATAATATTATTTTTGGTTATTACCCTGATCGCTCTATTTATAGGATTTTGTCTTCCTGATCGATGGTTGACGCCGGCATTTAATTATTCAGGGTATTATTTTATGCTCTTTGCATTTGTATTATGGGGAGCATTGATTTTAGATGTCTTGAAAAACAATTTTTTAACGCACCTCAAGAATCACGCCCCGGCCCTATTGTTGGCCATTTTTTTAATGGCGCTCATTTTTCATATCTCCCCCCCGAAATTCAAAATACTGGCGGATGAGACCAATTTGGTCAGTGTATCCATGGCCATGCACCAAAATAAAACAGTTTCCATGCCCCTGCAGGGATTGGCGGTGGAATATTATCCGTTTGATTATGACCAGACTGTGGGGTCCCGACCATTATTATATCCTTTTATTATATCCTTATTCCACGCCCTGCTCGGCTATAGTCCGTATAACGGCATGATGGTTAATTTTTTCTCCGGCATCGGTATTCTCTTTTTATTATATTTATTATTTTTTCATATGTTTTCTATATATTATGGCATTATCGCCATGATCATCATGGCAAGTTTTCCAATATTTGTTTTCTGGGTCACGTCGAGCGGGTTTGAAACCATTAACCTGTTTTTTATCATGGCTGTGCTACTGACGCTGTTTCTTTTTTTAAAACACAAAGACGTCAAATTCGCCGAACTTGTTCTTATCTCATTAGTTCTACTGTCCAATTGCCGGTATGAGTCCATCATCTTTTTTTTCAGCCTGATCATCTTGGTTCCATGCTTCTTAAACAGAGAAATCATTGAACAATATCGTTTCCCAACTTTTTGCATGCCCCTGTTCTTTTTGCCCATGGCATGGCAGCGGCAAATCATTTTTTTCTATCCATACCTTAAAGGCGATAATGGGCTGGAAACTTATGATCATATATTTGGGATGAATAATTTTTTGGGTACTTTTTCCCAGAACGTATTTACATTGACCGGAATGAACGCGGATTTTGGATTTTTGCCTATAATCTTTATTGCAGCAGTTGCGGGAATATATCTTGCCGGTAAAAAATTACTATTGAATCCACATACCATCAATCCGACCAGTAAAGCTTTCGGATTATATATTTCCTTATCCGGAATGTTGCTTTTTGGTATATATTCATCATTCATCTGGGGAAATTTCACCATGGATGTCGCCAATCGAATGGCGATGTCCATGCTGCCATTTATCATTATTCCTGCTGCCTACTGTATTTATCGAATTTTCCATTATAAATTTTCATCAGCAAAAAAATTACTGATTTTTCTACTTCTGGTTCAAATGCTCTATTATTGGCCGGTGGCTGCTGCACAACGCATTATCGAACGAAATGCATCTTGTTATCTCAATGAACGCGTGATTCGCTATCTTTATAACAATCATGACATGAAAAATGAAAAATTGCTGATAATTTCCGATCGACCTAATTTTTTTATTATTCACGGTATCGGGTCTATCGGGTTCAGACAAGCCGTCCTTCAACGAAAAAAAATATATTATCTGACTAATGTGTATTACGATCAAATACTCGTGCTTCAAAAATGCAATCCCTACACCAATGAATTAATATCTGATAATCTTTTAGATGACGGCTTCCGGCTTCAGAAAATAGCCAGGATAAACGTGTCACCCGAATATTATATTCGTATTTCCGAGGCATCCCTTAAACACACACCTTTTCATTTACGTAAATAAAAACTTCATAAAACCTGATGATTAAAAAAATTATATTATTTTTAGCTATCGCTTTGCTGGCCATTGTTTTAGGATTTTCTCTTCCGGACCAATGGTTGTCCCCGGCTTTTCATTATTCAGGGTATTATTTCATGCTCTTTGCATTTGTATTATGGGGAGCATTAATTTTAGATGTCTTAAAAAATAATTTTCTGACTAATATCAAGCAACATATCCCTGCCCTGTTATTTGCCATTGTTTTAATGGTGCTCATTTTTCATATCTCCCCCCCGAAATTCAAAATACTGGCGGATGAGACCAATTTGGTCAGTGTATCCATGGCCATGCACCAAAATAAAACTGCTTCTATGCCCCTGCAGGGATTGGCGGTGGAATATTATCCGTTTGATTATGACCAGAGCGTAGATCAACGACCCTTATTATACCCCTTTATTATATCCTTATTCCACGCGTTTATCGGCTACAGCCCGTTTAATGGCATGGCAGTCAATTTTGTAGCCGGTATCGGTATTCTTTTTGCGCTTTATTTGTTATTTTTTCATATGTTTTCAAAATTTTATGGGATTGTTGCCATGATTATAATGGCGAGTTTTCCAATTTTTATATTCTGGGTGACGTCAAGCGGCTTTGAAACCATTAACCTGTTTTTTATCATGATAGTATTGCTGGCATTGATTCTTTTTTTAAGACACAAAGATGTCGAATACGCTGAAATCGTATTATTCTCTCTGGTTTTGCTTGCCAATTGCCGTTATGAATCCATTATATTTTTTTTCAGCCTGATTATATTGGCACCATATTTCTTAAACACAGAAATTATGAAAAAATACCGCTTTCCCACTTTTTGTATACCCCTATTATTTTTACCTTCGGCATGGCAACGGCAGATTATCTTTTTTAATGCATCTATTTGGAGTCCAGATGGAGTAAAAACACCAGACCAAACGTTTGGACTGAGCAATTTTCTGCATAATTTTTCACCGAACGTATTCTCTTTGACCGGCCTGAACGCAGATTTTGGATTTATACTTTTAATCTTTATCGCGGCAGTTGCGGGGATATATCTTGCCGGGAAAACATTACTATTACAACCTTATTCCATCAATCCAGCCGACAAAGCGTTCGGGTTATATGTTTCATTATCCGGGTTTTTGCTCTTTGCCCTTTATACATCTTTTTTTTGGGGACATTTTACCACGGATATTGACAATCGCCTGGCAATGTCGCTTCTGCCGTTTATTATTATCCCCTCTGTCTACTGTATTTATCGGATTTTCCATTATAAATTTTCGTCAGCAAAAAATTTACTGCTTTTTTTACTTCTGGTTCAAATGCTTTATTACTGGCCAATTGCTGCGGACCATCACATTTTAAAACAAAACAACTTCCATTATATCAACAACCGGATAACTCAATACCTTTACAAAAATCATGACATAAAAAATGAAAAACTGTTGCTGATTTCCGATCGAGCGAATTTTTATATCATTCACGGTATCGGGTCTATTTGTTTCAAGGAGGCCACTCGTCAACGAAAAAAAATAAATTATCTTGCGAATGTGTATTATGATCAGATATTGGTGATTCAAAAATGCAATCTATTTACCGATGAAGTGTTTCCGGCCGATCGGCTGAAAAAAGAATTCCAGCTTAACGAAATTGCTCAAATAAATATTTCACCAAAATATTATTTCCGTATTTCCGAAGTAATATTTTATGCTCCCCCTCATTCGCAATAGCATAATAAAGAGTCTATCTTATGACGGCTAATCGCTTTTTCGCATATTCACGCCCCGGATCATCAGGGCTTGCTGACTCCAAAAACTCCCTATAATATTTGATAGCTTGCCGGTTGTTGCCGCAGGCCTCATACGCCCGGGCCAGATGAAACATACTTTGGATATGATGGTTAAGCGTTAAACATTTTTCGAAATAAGGAATGGCTAGTTCAGGCTTGCCGGAATCCATATGAATCATCGCCAGATCATAATTAACGGTAAAATTGTCAGGGGTGATTTTCATGGCGCCCTGATAATACATAATTGACTCATTAATCAGACCTTTTTTAGTGGCAATACGTCCGAGCAGAATATGCAAATCCAAATTATCGGGATATTTTTTTAACGCATTCACAGCATACGCTTCGGCTTTATCGTGATGGTTCTGCGAGTAAAATGCCTTTGCCAGCACAAATTCCTTATACCCGTCACCTGAAGGCGGCGAAATAGACATGGAAACCAAAAAAATCGTTGATGAAACAAGGCCCAGTAAAATAATTTTCCGCCAATTGCCTTCTTTGACCCAAACGAATGCTATCCGCAAACAGATACCTGTTCCAATCACCAGAAACGGCACCATTGGCATTCTGAAACGGGTGCAGACGTAAAAAATCATCAATGTGGCCAGAATAACCAATACTGGAACCAGCAGCCACCCGACCTGTTTCCTCCTTGAAATGCCGATGGCCAGCCCAGGTAATCCGAAGGCGAGCACAAATGCATAATTGGGAAACGGCCATTTATTCGTCCCTGCGAAGTTTGCAACAAACTGATAGGGCTGGTTCATGGTAATTTCATAGTTTGCAAAAGTCCATTTCAGCTTATTTAAAATGAGAACCGGAATAATTTGCAGATTGTCTTTTAATACGCGGAATGTTGCGTTTCGCCAGAAAATTGATGCCTCTTTGGGGGACAAAGACCTGCTGGTTCTACGTTCCGCTTCTTTAAGAAAATCATCTTGGCAAGAAACCGGATGGGATTGCGCAAAAGCTGGCACATCAAACAGGCCGGAAGTGTTACCCGGATTATTTGAAGAATACAGTATCAGGCCAGAGGAGGTATTTAAAAATACGGGATGACCGGCCACGAAATAATTGCGGATACCATTTATTGATAGCAACGTCATGGCCCCCGCCAAAACAAAAGCGCTATTGATTATAAAACTTCGCCATTTGGGTCGTTCAATGAAACAATAAAACACCAGCGTCAGCGGGATCATTAATATGAAATTCGCGCTAATAAAATTTAATATCCCCGCTCCCATACCAGTCAAAAACCATGACGTCTTTCGCTGGTTTTTAATGACGACTAAAAGCAACAGCATGAATACAAGAAGCCCTGTTATCGCCAGGGTGACTTTGAGCATCAACAGCGTATAATAAAACGAAACAATATAAGCGGCCCAAATGATCGCTGCAACTATTCCAGCCCACTGGTCCCATACCCTGCGGCCAATGGCGAAAATGAGAACCACATTAAAGGCATCCAGCAATATCTGAATGAGCCGGACGATGGTAAGGTTATCGCCAAATACAAAAAAAATGAACCCCAAAAAGTAGCCATACATAGGGTCCATGAAAAAAGCGCCTTGCTCGCCTCTAAGGGAACCACTGGCAATGATTTTGCCAAGATCCACATAATACTTTTCATCAAGGCTTTGTATATAAAGGAGGGGATAATCGCGCATTACCGCAAAAAAACCGATGCGCAAAGCAAACGCGGCCAGAAATAAATAAAAAATAAATCGGCTTGAATTATAAAATTTTTCTTGATTAAAAACAGTTGCTTTCACGTTATATGGGTTTTCATTGCCGGATAAAAAGATTGTATTTAAAAATGCACCACAAGGCGCGAAAGCCATCTTTCCAATTGATTTTTTTCCCTTCTTCATAGGTCCGGCCGTAATATGAAATCGGCACTTCATAAATGCGAAGCTTTTTTTTCGCTATATATGCGGTAATCTCCGGTTCAAAACCGAACCGTTTTTCATTGATTCGAATTCCCTGGAGGGCCTGGCGGGAGAATGCCTTATAGCAGGTTTCCATGTCGGTCAGATTCAGATCTGTAAACATATTTGAAAGCAACGTGAGAAAGCGGTTGCCCACATAATGCCAGAAATACAACACCCGGTGTTCACCATGCCCGCCGAATCTGGAACCATAAACCACATCTGCGTTACCGGATAATATGGGGTTGAGAAGCACTGGATACTCATCCGGATTATATTCAAGATCCGCATCCTGAATCACAATAATATCGCCAGTGGCGGCATCAAATCCTGTTTGCACAGCGCTGCCCTTGCCTGCGTTATTTTCATGAAAGATGACTTTGATGACTGAATTTTCAATTTTAGATAAAATATGACGGGTATTGTCTGTTGACCCGTCGTCAACCACAATTACTTCCTTTTTAAACGGTGAATCCAAAACCCGATCAATAATTTCCATGATGGTTTCTTCTTCATTATATGCCGGGATCACAACACTTAGCAGGATATCATTAATATCAGATTTTTTCTGGTTCATCATTCCCTTTCAATCTTAAATGTCAAGATTGGGCTGTCCCAATTCAGCTGGCTAAAAAGTCATGGAAAAAGTAAGCGGGCCAAATCTTTTTATCGGACTGATTTTTGGGCAGGTTTCTTAAAAAAAAGCATAGAATTCTCATCTTCCGAACACATAAAGCCAATGGGAATCAATTCTTTTATGGATTTGGCTCTGGTTGAACTATCTCATAACAACTATCGGACATATTTGGTAAACACATTATTGGACCATTGCTCTTGGGCTTCCTGGTATTCTTTCGGGCATCTGCCAGTACGATCAGTTATCAGGATGGAAATCGTTAAGTTGGGATCACCCTGAATACCCCCCGGATTAGCGAATTTTAACTTTATTCTCAGGTCGTCGACAGTGGGTAGGTTGACCCGGTTGCCATTGCCGAAATAATCGGCAATGGCAGAGCCGATCTGATTGGCATTGGTTTCTGCTTCACTACAGTAGGCCTTATTTCGATAATTTATATAATTTGGGATTGCTATAGATGCTAAAACGCCGATAATTGCAACGACAATCATAAGTTCTATTAATGTAAACCCTTTTGATCTCTTTATGATATATTTATCAGACATTTTTCCTCCCGATCAAAAGATCAGTTTATTTTTCACTAAAAATATTTAATAATCGTTGAGACATCTTAGCATAACCTTCGGACTGGTTAAATAAAAAACGGCAAATCATTGGGGTAAGTCGTGAGTAGGGAATCGGCAACCCCAGTGGAGCAGCGCTTGCATTCACCCAGTAGTTTTCAACGTTGTCTATACCAATGCTGAGAATAAACTGTTCGACATTTGTTTCAGCTTTTTTCAACAATCCGTATTCAAGATTGACGGCAGCTCTGCCCAGCAAAATTTCTGGCTGATTTGGATATAATGCATTGGCACGACGAAAAAACCAGCGCGCCCTATTCTGCATTTCCATGGCAGACAACGCAAAACCGATTTCCCGCAGATATAGCCAGTTGCCCGGATCTCGAGCCATGCATTTTTGGAAACATACCAAGGCCGTCTCCGGTTGTGATAGGTTAAGCAAAATTAAACCGTTAAGGTGCATATTTGCAGGGCTTGTATTCTTTTTATGAAGACGAGGCGCTATTACATTCAACGCGTCTCCATAATGCCCAAGTTCGGCCAAAGATCTTGCCAGCAAATAGAGTGCACGGTCATGGTTTCTGTCTATCTGGAGGGCCTTAAAAGCATATTCAATTGTTTTCTCATAGTCTTGCAATGATGAGAAATAAATTGCCGCAATGTTGAAAAAAATTGTCGATTCAAATCCGATTGATTCATCATTTAATTCTAATGCGTGATGATAGAGGTCTATTGCCTGATTATACATTCCGGCAGGCTCATAATACCCTAATGCTATATTATGGGGGGGGCGAGAGGAATGGGGGGCTTTCTTCATGGCATCCTGCCATAAAGTCTTTTCTGATTGCCAGTCCATGTTTCGTAGATAGGTGCTGATACCCATGCTGATTAAGAGTGCACATGTAGAAAGCACCAGAAAATAAAACATGGGTTTGCTTTGTTTATGATAAATATCAAAGGCCTTATTTATGCCAATGGCAAAAGGTATAAACAAAAAAAATGAAGGTAAATAATTACGGTGTTCAAACACCATTTCCAGCGGTAAAATAGTAGATTCGATCAAATGGTTAATTGAAAAAAACAGAATCGAAAAACCCATAATTTTCAAAAATGGACCTTTGGATATCGCCCATACTGAAACCGATACCATTCCCAGAACTACCCCAATGGCCGGCAGCGTGGTCCATGGATTAAGTAATGACCTTGAAATCATAAAATCATGCGTAATGCTGAAATTACCAGGAACCGGATAAACAATCTGAAAAAGATAAAATAACACCACCCGAAACTGAGTTAACAAGCGCTCAATAGGTGTATAAGGCCGTATTTGATATTTCCCCATATATGGTCCGGCGTCCCCATTGATAATCAAAAAACATATTCCGGCAATCAAAACCAGCACACCGACAATGATAATACCCCAATAGCATCGCTTTACCATAGGAGACCGCCAGTTTTGGAAAAATATAAACTCCAGCAGCAGCAAAATAAGCGGCAGCGTGACTGTATTTTGTTTGGTGAGAACAGCCAAGGTCCATGAAAGAAAACATCCAAGATACCATAAAGTTTTTTTGTAGGGAATTGAAGACGTTCGACCGGAAAGATAGGCCCACACAGATAGGATAAAAAAAAGGGCAGCCATGGATGTCATACGCTGCACGATATAGGTTACAGCCTGTATTTGAATGGGATGAACTGCCCACACGACAGAAGTGAGCAAGGCAATGGAAAATGCGTTCTTCTGTAAATCACAGGTAATATTGGGTGTTGTTAATATTTGTTGAATGGTTAAAAAAAGAAAAAACGCAGCAAGCATATGGACGAGGATGTTGATCACATGATATCCAACGACCTGAGTGCCTCCAGTAAACCAGTTAAATGCAAACGTCAGGTAAGCAATTGGACGAAAAGTCCCCCCCGACGGTGTAGCATTGAAAAAACAGTTCCAAATGGCGTCAATGGAAATATGTTCCAGGTGCAGACCGGGATTATTTATGATGTTTGGATAATCATCGAAATGCCAGGAGGCATTAAGGGTGTTTGAATAGCAGACACCGATAATTAGCGCCAGTAATAAAAAGACTGCCGGTAGCTTGGATTTATTTGCTTTATAGATCATTGGCATGATTATTCAACAAATTTATAAAAAAAGGAGAGGGAATTGCTTCTCCTCTCCTTTTACAACTCAAAAATATTTAATTTACATTAACAAATAGTAAATTCGTTAAACAACTTACCGGATGTATTTTGTAAAAACATTGCTGGCCCAATAATCGCTGGCACCTTGATAATCGTCCGGGCAACGCTTGCTGTCATCTTGTACCGTAATGGTCAGGGTGGTATTGATATCACCGGCAACTCCGTTGGTATTTGCTATAGTGATACCAACCATCGCCGCGTCTGTCGGATTAGTTGTACGTTGCGGGATAGCAAAATAATCTGCGATGCCGCCGGCAATGGAGTTGGCATCTGATTCAGCAGTTGAACAGAAAGATTTGTTACGATAAGCGATGAAGTTCGGGATGGCGATGGCAGCCAAAATACCGATGATGGCAATAACGATCATCAGTTCGATCAGTGTAAAACCTTTAGTGTTTCCTCTAAGTTTCTTCAACATAGTTATTCTCCTTTTTTATATTGAGTTTGGTTTAAAAAACCATTTGGTGTGATGTGTGTGTTTTTTTTTCAATTGTATTGAATTTACTGATTGAATGTATTTTATCCCCCCCTTCCTTTTTTTATAAGTTTTAAAATAAATGTAATTTATAAAGAAGCAATGGATGTGCCAAAAATTAAATCATTATCTATTTTTATTTTAAGCATCTAAAAAGAATACAAATAAAAATAGTATTCACAGATCAAAACATTGTTTTCAAAGTCATCAGGTAAAAAATTTGACAAAAATAGGTTTTTGCTGACATTTTTTGTCATCATACAATTCATCTCTTATCAACAACAGGATTCAATTATACATAAACCTTTCAAACTTTCAATCAAAAAGTAAAAAATTTAATTAAATTCATTAGGTTATTATTACTTCAAATATCACCATATTTTATTTGACCCCCACCCGAAAAGACTATTGCAAAAAAGCTTGAGTTAACGGATTATATTCCGGATAATCCTTCCAAGATTGAGATTAATAAAATCGATTACCAATACGGGACAATGATTGAAATTCCCCGGACTGCCTTACTGGCCGACAAAATGGCGGGAACCGCTGAATTTTTCTCGTTCGGCACCAACGATTTAACCCATCTTGGATTCAGCCGGGATGATATCGGCGGATTCATGGATGATTATCTTGATAAGAAAATTATCAAAAATGACCCGTTTCAGACTCTGGATATCGAGGGCGTGTGGGGGCTTTAATACAAATGGCGGTCGAAAAAGGGCGCGCGACCCGACCGAACCTGAAAATCGGTATCTGCGGTGAACACGGCGGAGATGCGGCCTCGGTTGAATTTTGTTTTAAAACCGGATTTAATTACGTGAGCTGCTCTCCGTTTCGATTGCCCATTGCAAGGCTGGCAGTAGCCCAGGCGGCGATTGCGGCGAAAAAGAAAATGATTTAGGATAACCCATCTTCCATTTGTGAACCTGTGGACTTTTTTATCCGGCGGAGTTTCAGGGTATAATTGTACCAAATCTGACATAATTCTTTAATGATAATCGGAAGATCGGTGGGTCCAATCTTAGAGTTACCGACATGGGTCCAGCTTTCCAATGGCTCTTCATAAAAAGTCAGGCTCACATTTCCATAAGTCGCAAATGACAGTAAGGATCTGGCAAATATTTCGACATCAAAAAGCCATCGGGTCAAAAACGGCTCTTCCATCACGTTTTTTAGTCTTGGAGAAACTCTGAATAATTTAGCACCACACTGAGTATCATAAACTGGCAAAAGCAAAACTATTGAAATTATAGTTGCAATTGTTCTCCCTACATAATGACGCCAGATTGTGCGGTCAATTCTGCGCCCGATCAGTTTAACCCGTGCCCCAATTACCGCGTCTAGCGTTCGACGCATCTCTAGTATTTGTTGCAGGCGCAGGATTTCACATAATGGTGCCGACAAATCTGCATCCCAATATCCAACAATCCTGGACTCATTCTCCATGGCCTTGAGCAATCCCAGTCTAACCGCCTCGCCTTTCCCCTGGTTGGACCTAAGATGAAAGGTCTTAATTTTTTCAGGCCTTTTCCTGCCTAAATCATCTATTAACCTTGCCGTTTTATCTAAGCTACCATCATTGACTAGTAAAAACCCTATATTTACTGTTTGATCCAAAAATTTCAGCAATTTTTCAGTGGGTAACCGTTTTTCTTCATTATAACAAGGAATAATGATCGTTGTTTGTAAATCGGATGCCATCGAATACCCCTAATCTCTCATTTAAACCTGCCTATGGCAGGCCACAACGATTTATTTTGTCCGCTTTTTCACTATGCATGACACGTATTTTAGATAGTCAAAAGGCAATTATACAGATTAATGAATCATATCGAGAATGATATTTGTTTAATTTCAGGAACTCAATAAATATTTAATTTTCTTTTTTACGAAAAATTTTGATCGGAAATTGTTGATGATTGAATGTATTCTTGGTTTCAAACAATTCAGATTTTTTTAGAATCCTGCCTTTTGGGGTATCAATTGTCATGACCGCCTCTAACTCATATTTAGTTGATATTAGCTCTCGGATTTTTCTCACAATCCACAAATCGGCTTTACCATCATACGACAATGTTGATTGAATCTCTATAAAAATAATATACTTGGGGTCATTTTGTTCAATATCTTTCCATGCCTTATGCTGAAATTCCATATATTTCGGAAAGCTGGTAAGCAGAGGATAAATCAAAGCAAAAGCAGTTGCGCTTTTTCTTTCTGAGTAAAAAAATATTTGAGCCTCCGAACCAAAAATAAAAATCGTATCTTTATCTGTGGTTTGTTCTTTTATATATTTTCCCAATTCGATTGATTCCTGAAAAGGATTGCCCTTAAAAAGATCCCTGATATTTTCTTCCGGGGAATTTCTAACATAATAATTGTAATGAACCAAAAAAGGTACAAATATAATGGAGCAGATAATAAGCGTTAAAAAGGCACTTCTGGATTTCTTGGGAATAAATTGAAGAAGATAAACAGTTCCGATTCCACTGGTAACAGAAAGCGCGGGCAATAATTGCGCAAAATAATGCCAATATGCGTATCCCGGACATATCGCAAGAAATGAAAACAATAAAAAAGACAAAGCCCATATTCCTCTTTTATCCTTTTGTTTAACCATAATCAAGCACCCGGCAATGCCAGGAAGTATGATCATAAAATTTCCTGTAAAAAGATCCTTAAGAGTCTGGGATATTATCGGCCACATCAAAAATATACTGCTTTTTTGACTATAAAAAAAACTGTGTGTGAAACTCCAATACACAAATTCATTAAATGCATTGTTGAAATAAAAATAACCAGCGATCAACACCGAAATAAAAATAAATCCCGATCCCCATAAAAGAATATCTCTCATAAAATCTAATAATGATTTTTCTTTCCGAAGAACTCTCCAGGTCAATACATTGATAAAATATAAAACAACAAATAAAATGATGAATGCACCGGTTTGCTTTATCCAAAAGGACAAAGCACCACAAACCCCGCTTAAAATAAAATAATAAAGCCTTTCTTTTTGAATTGCTAAAACAATAAATAGAAGAGAAAGCGAAATGGGTAAAAGCATAAACATTTCTGTTGAAGCTGTAAAACCCTGAACTATAGGACTAGAACTAATAACTGCATATGCAGATACTGTCCATAATGCCATAAGCCTTGATTTTGAATAAATATCTACGACAAAAAAAAGAACAATAAGTGTCAGAAAGTTATATAAGTGCAGAAACAGATGGACCCCTTTCGCACTTGGAGGAAAAAATTTAAGCGCAAAAGCATAAATATAAAAGACAATAGGGGGTTTATGGTCAATGGCATCTACATACGGTATTCCGTTATCATTGATAACTTGTCCAATATAGCCAAACACCCCTTCATCCCGATCCAGCGGAATATTGATAAGATTCACTCTTAGTAAGATATATATAAATATGATTGCGCTTAAAAAAACCAAAGTCAGCCTTAAAGAAAATCCAGACTCAAAATAAAATGATGCTAAATTGCCTTTTTGCCGGGAGTACTTTAATAACTTCATATTAATACCTTATCTAAATCACGACATTCAGGTTGCTGAGTAATAAAACGAAAAAAATAGTCACAACAACATACGGTTGCAACCTTTTATTTTCCGCATATTTTCCACCTCAATTTCAAGGAATATATTCTGTAACATTGCCTATCGGAGTGGAATTTATCGGGGGGATAAGATAAATTAGAACTATCACAGTGGCCATTTTCGTACCTTGTGTTATGCGAAAGCAATTAACGCACTAATTAACGTTTGCGTTATCTAAAATGATTTGAATCCGGTTTTTCAAATCAGTCTCACTATCAGGCGTTTTATAATCTGCAAATTCCATAAGCATTCGAGCTTCGTCCTTTTTGTTAAGTTGCAGTGCAAGCAAGCCAAGTTTAAAAATATCTTCATGTTGAATTTCTGTTGAGTAAATGTCTAATCCCTTTTTTAATGTATGGTAGGCTTTTTGGTAATTTTCAATTTTGACATAACAAACGCTCAATTTTTTATAGATATCCAAATCATCAGTTTTCTCAAGGGCGGTTTTGTAATCTAAAATTGCCTCATTATACAATTCAGCATATGATTTGATATCCCCCAATAAATTATACCCAATATATGAGTCAGGAAAATCCTGTATAATTCGAGATGCATATTTCTCAGCCGAATCATATTCTTTTTTATCAATGAAAATATTTGAAATTGCCCAGTTGATCATTTTGCAGTTTGGGTAAATAGTCTCAACATGAAAAAGATCCTGTATAATTTCATGGTTTTTCTGAATACCGCGCTGCAATAGCGACATATCAAAATTTACCAGCAACGCGGGATCTAATGTCAATGCAAATTCATCAGCGATTTCTGGCAGTTTTGCTTTATTTACAAAAAGAGCTTCTGCATCATCAAAAAATACGCAAACATATTCCGGGCTAAATTTTTTCAAAATATTATAATTCAGATAAATATAAATCGGAACGGTAATGTAAGACGGATTATATTGAGCATAAAAATTTTTAAAACCGGAATCATCAAAAAATGCATTCAGAACATAAAAAAAGTCTTTGTCAGTAAACAAGTGAGGCACTTCCATGTCCATTGCAATCTGGTAATCCGGATAAAGCATCCATTGTAAATACCCTCCAGTATTAGGAAAATTTAAAACAGTTCCTTTTGTGTCTATCTTTTTTAAAAAAGTAGAAATACCCGTTGGTAATCCGACCATGGAAACAGGATATGTGGGCGGGTTTGAAAAATACTTTGCAGCGTGACCATACGTGGAAATTAAAAGTACAAGAAAACAGGAATAATAAAAGAAATTGTTTATATATGAAACTTTATCATCGCGAACGAAAACGTTTTTTGTATTGAGCAACGGTAAAGAAAGCAATGAAAATTCATACATAAATCGAGAGCTGCTTTTTATAAGCAAAAAGGTTGCCCCCCCAAAAAGTAAAATATGACTGATTCGCAGTTTCTTTTTAAACGATTTTATAATTACAGAACTGATCACCATTAAAAAAATAATATTAAAAATTGTTTGCAGTGAAGGTGCCAGATTAGTAACGTGAAAAGTCAAGAAATCAGCGATATGCATACCCCTTCCCCCCAGCTCCTGAATATACTGGGAAGCATATTTTGTCGAAATAAAAGGAACCGTCAGTAATTTTGTTCCATGAGGAGAAACAAAAATAGTTAACATTGAAAATGTGAGAAAAAGAAGCTGAAGAATTTGCTTTTTATCAAGCGGGGCGTTATTTTTAATTCTCTTATAAAAAATACCGGTAGTATAGGAGACTATGATCAATATCATCACAGGATATGCGATGCCGTGCATATTTACCCATAATAACCCAATAAAAGGTAAACAAATTGATTTTTGAGGGGCTATTTCAAGAATATAAATAAATAAAATTAGAAATAAAAATGAAAAAATATGCGGCCTGACAAGCAGGCATCGCATTAAAAGCAACAGCCCAAACAACATAAAAATAAATGGCAGCAGCTTTCGGTTTTGCGTTTTGTCTAAAAAACTATATAGCAATGAAATAATTAATAAAAAGACAAAAGCTCGCAAAAATATCAGGCCATGATACCCTGAAAAAGAATACACTTTATAAACCAAAACCTGAAAAAGCCAATAATAATTAACTTTTATACGCTCAGGTGAAAGAAATGAAAAAAAACTGTTACTAGCGATTTCATTATTATCGAAAAAATATCTTCCCCCGTTTAAGTGATACCACAAATCCGTATCAACTGCTTCAATGGGCTGCCGGATAAAAAGTACTGCAAAAACCAGAAAGGTACACCCAAAAAAAAGAAGAGAAAAAGATAAGTTTATTGCTTTATTTTTCTCTGGATAATTAAATCGAAAATTCAATTGGCCTACCTGATTTCAATTTCTTAAGTGATTGCAAGAATGATCTTTACGAAGTCAAATAATTCATTTGTAAATATTGTATTGTTATTGTGAGATTGATAAAGGGTTTCACTTACCTGATAAAGATAGCTTGAGTGCTTTTTTATAATTTTTTTGATACTCTTGATTTTTGGGTTTCAGCTCTATCGCTTTTTTGAACTGAAAAATAGCCTTCTCTATGTTTTGTTCATTTAAAAGAACAGAAGCTAAATCATTATGCAATTTCGCATTTTCAGGATTGATGGAAACCGCATTTTGCAAATAAAAAATTGCTTTGTCAAGATTGCCTAGTTGCAACCATAGATATCCTAACTGTTTATGGACGGGATAATAATTCGGCCTCTGTTCAATTACCTGATAATACATAAGTAAGGCATCTTTTAGTTTCCCCTCGATCTGATTGATTTTGCCAATAGAAAATATTGCATTGATAAATCGGGGCTCTATTTGAACGGCTTTATGAAACTGATTTTTTGCTTCTTGAAGATTGGCTTTTTTTGCGAAAATATCACCCATGGCATAATGCATTATATAATTATTTTGAGTTACCTTGAGCGTATGTGCATACAATGTTTCACTGTCACGCCAAAGATCAAGCTGACTGCGGGTAAGAGCCATAAGTACTGAAATGGTAATGATAATTAGACCAATATAAGCATAATAGTTGTATTTTGGGCTTAATCTATTGATTAGAGAAAAGGTTCCCCAGCAAAGTATAATATATAATCCAATAAAAGGGATATAAGCGAAACGGTCAGCCATGGCCTGCATACCGGATTGAGAAATACCTGTCACCGGAATCATTGTCCCCAGGTACCAAAACCAACCCACTGGCAAATAAGGATACTTTTTTCCAACTTTAATTATCCAAACCGTTATTCCCAATAACAGTAAAACAGATATTCCCAATGCAGTATTTGAAATGGTATCCATGGGATGAGGATAAAATACCGCCAAATCAATGGGCCAGAATAATTTTTTCAGATACATCGCATAAGATAAGATAGCGTTCTCAATACGTATATTCAAAGGAATGACTTGAAATGAAGCCAATCCTCCGTGGGATCTTTGGGCCATTAAGATAAATAAGCTAAACGTGATTGAGAGTAAAAAAAGAGAGGTTTTTTCTCGCAATAGTTCTATAAACCTTAATATATGAAATTTCAGTTGGTGCCTTTGCTTCATACTTGGAACATTGAGACAGAAACGATTCAGAGGCCAATAATCCAAGAGAAGAAGTACAAACGGAAAAGTAACAAGCATTGGTTTTGATAATAGTCCCAACAAATAACTTAAACTGACCAATATTGAATTGAGCGTATTAGGCTTTTTTATCTGACGATGATAGAAAAAAATCGAAATGAGAAAAAAAAAGGTGCTCAAAACATCTTTGCGTTCGCTAGCCCAGGCAACTGATTCAACATGAATCGGGTGAAAAGCAAACAAAAAGGCCACAAAAACACTGGGCAATAATGTTTTTGTATATTTTTTTAATACGGTGAAGAGAAGGATACTGTTAAACATATGGAGTACCAAATTAGTAAAATGAAACCCTCCGGAATATCCATTGTAAATTTGCCAATCAAACATATAAGAAATAAATGTTAACGGTATATACATACTAATGGAACCGGAAAAAGCCCATTTTATACCTTCAAGGCTCAACCCTTTTTGAATAAATAAATTATTAACGATATAGGTATAGTCATCAAGGGTAATAAATTTGAAAGAGGAAACCTCTTTAAATATTAAAAGTACTGAAATACCCAAAAACAAAACAAGACCTGACACGTAAAGAAAATCCTTGTTCAGTTTTTTGTGAAATGAAATGCTTTTCAATCGATCATCCTTTAGTCATTTTTTAATCCTTTTCGGATTGTTCAAACTTTCTCAACGCTTGTAAGCTTTCCTCACCAGGACTTAATTGACGGACTTTTTCAAAATACATTGCCGCTTTTTCCTGTTTTCCCAGCGCAGACAAAGCTTTTCCCATCAGCGCATAGGATCTTACAAGACTGGGATCCAGGGAAATCGTTTTCTGGTAAAAGGAGACTGCCTTATTGTATTGCTTATGAAGCAGATAATAACTGCCAATATTCATATATGCTGGCGCATAATCGGGATTAATTGTAATTACCTGGTTAAAATGGAATAACGCTTTATCGTGAAGTCCCAATTCCGATAGTGCAAGCCCCAAATTTTCATGTGCGATATAATTGTTTTCTGTGACGCGAACGGCATTTGTCATTAATGTGACGCTGTTTTCCCAGTAACGCACCTGACTGTATGATAACAACATCATCAATGTCAACGCGGTCATCGTTACTATCGTAATGATTACTTTCTTTAAAAATTTATCCGGTATTAGCTGTTTGATAAGAGATGCCCCTCCCCAAATAACTGCCACAAAAAAACCGATACTCGGTATATAAGTATATCGATCAGCCAAGGCCTGGGAACCTACCTGGATAAAACCTATCACGGGAACAAGCGTGCCGAAAAACCACAAAAAACCGACTAAAACATAGGGATACTTATTACGAACTGTAAAAGAGATAATCAGAATGCATACAATAGCTATGAAACCGGCTGCGGCCAGCCATAAAGAAGGTGTTTGAAAAGGATATATGACCGCCAGCTCTCCTGGCCAGATCATTTTTTTTAAATAAATAAGATAGGATATTACCGCATTTGCGAAACGCACCATAATGGGCAATTCCGCTATCGAACCGCCTTTGGATTGAGAAAGTAATGCAACATAACTAATTATTATGGTAACAAGCATCATTGGTATTTTTTCAATGATCAACCATACCCACGGACTCTTTGTAAAATGATAATGTGAAATACGGTCAGAACCTAAATACCGATTCAATGGCCAGTAATCGAACAGCAATAAGACGAAGGGGAATGTAACCATCATCGGTTTGGATAGTGCGCCAAAAATAAAAAGTATAAATGAGATAAGATACCTTTCAGGCGATGGTTTTTGAGTATAACGGTAATAAGCAACCATAGCTGAAAGCCAGAAAAAGGCGCACAATAAATCCTTACGTTCTGAAATCCAGGCTACAGATTCCACATGAATAGGGTGTAACCCGAAAAAAGCTGCTAAAATCAAACTTTTATAAGTGTGGTGGGTAACCAAATAAAACAAGCAAAAAAGTAGAAGAGTATTGCAGGTGTGAATCACCACATTTATAAGGTGGTGATATCCAGCATTTAATCCAAAAAGCGTCACATCTAACATATGGGAAAGCCAAGTCAAAGGATGCCAGTTGCTGTTTGAAAAAGTAGTGAATGCCCATATAACGTTTTTTAAGCTGATTCCTTCCTTAACAGTCTCATTATTACTGACATAGGCCGGGTCGTCGTAATTGACAAAGTTGAAATGAAAAGCAGGTCCATAAACGGAGAACACAGAAATAATGAGTGCAACAATCAATAGTATTTTTCTAAATTCCAACTTGATCATGAGAATACAATTTCAAGATTAGTTTGATATGGCTATGGGGTTAAACATTGTCTTTTATTTTTTCAAGTTCATCATGTCTGGATCCGACTCGAAAAAAATACGCTTGGTGGGAGCGGCATTAATGGCTCGTTTTAGCCATAAATCAGCTTTCCTCGACTGACCTTTCCTTGCATATATACATGCGATATGGTAACAGGCCTCTCCATTCTCGGGTTGATTATCGATTATTTTAAGCATTATGGGGAGCAAACATTCATATTCTAGCATTACTTCCAATAGAATTGGTATATCAGATTCCGAGAGCCCGCTAAAGCCGGGTTGTTTTGTCAAAGAGTCTCGATAATAATCGACCGTTTCCATCATCTCTTTTTTCCGTTTAGAAAGTTTAGCTAAATCCAAAGAAAGTGAATTGGCGTTTTCCGCTGACAAGATTTTGCGCATAGAACGTACGGTCTCAAAAATTTTATTCATGATATTCTTGCTCAACTTTAAGTTAATAGTCGCCTCCGCGTTTTCAGGATCTTTTTCCAAAGCGATTCTGAAAAACGTTATAGCTTTCTCTAAATTTCCTGTGCGAACAAGTGCAAGTCCGATGTTGTTGTAAGCTGCAGCCATATCGGGTTTCAATCTCAAAGCATGATTGTAATAATTGATTGCTTGTCGGATTTGTCCTTCATCAAGCAAGGAGCTTCCTAAGTTTAGATGGGCATCAGCAAAGTCCGGGTTTATACGGAGCGCTTCTTCATAATGTCTGCGGGCCTCGAAGTTTTTGCCAGCGTCGTTCAGGGCTTTCCCGAGATTAAGGTGAACCGTTTCATTATTATTAGTAACCGCCAAAGCATGATTGTAAAGCGTGATACTGTTGACCCAATGGCGGGTTTGCCTTCTAGAAGTTTCCATCAATATCAGCAATACTAATGTAACCAAAAAGACCGCGAAGATCGGTTTCAATAATTTCCGCTTCATAATATCCGAGCCTGCCCAAGAAATCATAATAAACAGCCCGATGATCGGCATATACATATATCGGTCTGCCATTGCTTGGCCTCCAACTTGCACTATTCCGATTACAGGTACAAGCATTCCAAAATACCAGAGCCAACCTACAAGTAAGTATGGACGACGTTTTCTTTGCCAAATTGTAAAAAGGGTGATTCCCGTCAGCAATGCCAAGGAGAAACTCGCTTTCCATAACTCCAAAGAATCAGGATAGGGATAAAAAACAGAAAGCCCGGCCGGCCAAAACATTTTACCTATGTAGGCCGCATATGAAACTAAGGCATTTAATATCCTTTCTCCGAGTGGAAGGAATTGGTAAGTCGACACTGCACCTGCACTTTGCTGAACGTAATAGGTAATAACGATAGATGAAGCAGCGAGCATGAAAAACGGTATTTTTTCCCACAGCAATGAAGAAATTGACGAGAATTCTCTCGATGAGTTATATTCAAATCCGTTTTTAATATCAATGCGACTGAGGGGCCAGTAATCCAACAATAAAAATAGGCAGGGAAGGGTCACAAGCATGGGTTTTGTCATTAATCCTAAAATAAAGAAAAGCAGAGCTGACAGATACCATACACTTATACGATATATCCCATACCAGCCATAGCAAATAAGCGTAAGCAGCGCAAAAAACGTACTCAATACATCTTTTCGTTCCGATATCCATGCTACGGATTCCACATGCAATGGATGCAATGCGAATAAGGCCGCAACCAATGCGCTGGACCAAAACGAGCCTGTTACGCCTTTCAAAAACACAAACAACAAAATGGTGTTTGCAACATGAAAAATCAAGTTTGTAAAATGGTGACCGCCGGCGTTAATGCCATAAATTTCGACATCAAGCATGTGAGATATCCAGGTGATGGGATGCCAATTGGCACAATGGGCAGAGGAAAATGCCCAGACGATGTTCTTAGCGGTTAAGCCAGATGTTACGCGGGGATTTGCATAAACGTAGTTATCGTCATCAAAATTCGTAAATTCATATTTGACAACTTGCATGTAACTGAAAAATATCATGCAAGTCAGTATCAAACAAACCCAAATTGTATATTTTCCTTTTAACTTATCTTGAAAAGATTTTGGTGCAGGGCAATCGCATGATACTGGCAGATAATTTTTAAAAGCTTTGGTAAACTTAAACAATATCCATTCCTATTTCTGTTCAAAATTTGTTTAATTATCTCCAAGAAAGTAAAGAATCCACTATCCAGCGTTGGTGGTTTCGGGCTTATCCATCACAGAGCCACAACTTATATTTATCTCCTGTTCTTTTGAACCTTTAATAATCTAATCATCGCTCTCGGGCTTTTTGCTACTCTAAATATTTACATATTCTTATAGTTGAACGAAGCCGCTACGCGGCGGAAAAGTCAAAAATAGTGTATACTCTTTTTATGTGTCCAATTCCGGGCACTTATAAAAAAGGAGTATACACTATGAAGAGATCAGAAGTAAACCGATTTAACACGCTCTGCGAACGTCACCTGAGACTGCTCAAGCTTCAGGGCAAGGCCCAAAACATTGATGCCTATTCCCGGTCTGTCCTGCGGATCAGAGATCATTTTGATTGCTGCCCGGATACATTAACACTGGACCAGTTGGAAGCGTATTCCTGAAAACGTGCCCGGCAAATGGGTTGTTGATTGCAGGCATGCGGGCAACGGAATAACCGCCCTGAAATACTTATCCAAATATTTATACCGGGGCGTGATCAGTGAAAAAAATATCGTTTCCAATCAAAACGGCCAGGTCACTTTTAAGTATATTGAAAGCAAGACCGGAGATACACGATACCGCACTCTGAAAGGGGAAGATTTTTTGCAGTTAATCATGCA
>JAQIBZ010000568.1 GCA_027858815.1 Desulfobacteraceae bacterium | reverse complement strand
TTTATAATCTTTTTTAAACCGGTCGGAAAAAGAAAATTTAATAAAATTATTTCTTAAGTTTTTTTAAAAAATCTTCTATTGTATCAAACGGGCCACTGATTTTTCCCTCGGCAATGTCCCGGTCTGCTTCTGCCTCGCCTTCTTGCCATTCTTTTGTCCAAAACCAGGCGTCCTCAGCATCAATAATCCTGGCTGGTTTAAGCACCACCTGGCCCTTTTTTAATTCGGCATTTACAAAATCCCCGATTTTTAATCCCAGGGCTTTCCGGATTTGAGCAGGTAAAGTGATAGCACCATTACTTGTAATTTTTATAGTAGGCATTTTCATATCCTCGTAATTTACGAATTTATTAATTTCTTGTTTTCATTATAGCCAATAAGGGAATTTTGTCAGGAGCAGGCGGCAGATAAAAAGACACGAGAAACTATAAATTTTTCTTTAACCAATACCGAAAAGTCCCTTCGCTGATATTTAATTCTTTGGCGACATGGCGGTTAGACAAGCCCTGCTTTTTTAACTCCAGGGGGTAGGGGATGGCAGTATAAAAATTTTAAACAATAACTGATGATTTGAATTTGGTTTTTTCCGATTTCGTTAATTGTAATCATGAATCTTAAAAACCACTATATGTCTGTCTTCAAAAATCGGCTTGCCGAAAAATTTTCTGTAAGCCTCAGAAACTGCGGATATGAGGGGCAACCCTGGATATTGGCTACCAGTATTCCCGGTTTCTGGTCCAAGTATCTCTAAAATTGGGTTTTTATGAAAAATCGCAAGTTCCGCCCGACTGTTATTGATAGCCGTCATGTCCAGTATATCCACCATGTTTTGAAATTTTAGTTGACCCGGATCCTTCACCTGGCTCAGCACATGGTCCATCATCATGTCACAGTGAATTATAGCTGATGGCTCGATCTGTGGGCCTTTGATGGCGAGGGTGTAGCCCACCGCCACTTTTTTCCCATGAAACCTCTGATAATAATAAAACGGATTTAAAGTACTGCTCAGTAGCATAGGGTATTCAATAATCTTTTTAATGTTTGGCTGATTGGCAAG
Source organism: Desulfobacteraceae bacterium (assembly GCA_027858815.1). Classification (GTDB taxonomy): domain Bacteria; phylum Desulfobacterota; class Desulfobacteria; order Desulfobacterales; family Desulfosalsimonadaceae; genus SURF-3. Next base: position 1,239 of record JAQIBZ010000568.1, on the reverse strand, counting down.
GCCCTTATAAAACGAGGATGTCGTGTTCTCATTTATCATATAACCTATTGGAAAAAGAAGTGAAGTCCGTGGATATGCCCAGTCGATGGGTGCACAGGGTCTTTTAAATGCGAGATGCTTTGTGAAATTATTGGGGGATGCATAGGTGTGCCACAGGGGGTTTGTCCAAGCAAGTCCAAAAAGAAAACATCCGGCAACGCCATAACATAAAATTTTTGTGACGGGTTTATTTCCTGTAAGAGGTGCTGTAATCTGCCACAGGCTGTCAAGGCCCATGGCCACAAGGAGATAATCCATTGGAAACGCAGGAATAATATATCGAGCGAGCGCTAGCGGCATATGGGCATAATTGGATTTGGTGACAAGCAATACAAACACATAGGCGGCAAACACGCTGGTAAACATGAATCCCAGCAGGAATGATTTTAGAAAAATCCTGGCCAGACCGATGCCAAGCAATGCATAGAAAAGAATATTCAGAAAAAGATGGGAGGTCCCGCTGAGAAGCTGCATAAATCCAAGGATAGAGTGAAGTGTGAAATGGGCCGGGTCTAATCCCGAGACGGGTAGGCGTTGAATGATGGCAGCCGTAAGAAGTATGGCGAGGCCAATCAGGATGCCGCATCCCACTCTGATGAGTTCCGTAAAACCAGGGAGAACTTTTTCCCGGAGTACTGGCAGTCTTGGAAATTTCGGCATCAGCTTGACAATGATGACGCAGCATAGGGGCACAAATACAAAAATAACTCCCACAAAATGAAAATAAACGCACAAGACGCCATTCACTACAAACAGCAGGCCGAATTTTTTTCTTCCAGATAGCGACCATTCATAGAGCAGCCAGATGCTCATAAATCCCAGAAAGGTATAAATACTGTAAGGTCTGCAAACACGGCTGTAAAAAATGACGAACGGTGAAACCGCGAAGAGAAACGCAAAAAAGATTGTTATCCGTGCGCTGAAAAAACGTTTCAATACCAGCGGAAACACCAGAAGGCTGGCGATACCGGCAATCAGAGACGGTAAAATGAGCAGGATTTCCGACCAGCCAGAGGACACCAGCAACATGCGCACATAGACGTTCACAGGAATAATATTGGCACCCGCATAGCAAAAATGAGGTTCTTTTCCATTTCGTGTGTGTAGTAAGTGCAATTATTTAATCAATAGATACGGATTTAGCTCTTTGAAATCGAGATCTCCTGTGAGGAGAAATACAACAATTCTGAAGTTGCGAAA
>JAQIBZ010000493.1 GCA_027858815.1 Desulfobacteraceae bacterium | reverse complement strand
TGAAAAAGCTCCTTTTTGAAGTTTTTTATTTGCTTGATAATTTACCTCATTATAGGGGCTTTTTCATGCTTAAGCAACTGATATTTTAATATTTTTTTACGATTTTCTTAACACCCTTTCTTAGTCCTCTTGAAAAAAAAATAAAACTTTCCTGGAAAACAGTGCAAAGATTACGTGCGGTTTCTGCTAAAGATCCCCTACCAAAAAACATTAACCAATTAGTTAAAAATATTGATCAATCATTTATAGATGGAATCAATAAAATTCCATTATATGAAAAACGTATCGAAAAAATGGTTAATTTAGACTCGAAAGAATTATTTAAAGAAGTTTCAGATATGCCACTTTTTAAAGAAACAATAATAGACGAAAGCAAACTCTTAGACGGTTTAAAACAATTATTGAATGTTGATTTCAACTTAAGTGCAGATATTGATGGCTTCGAAGGACTCTCCGATGAAGGAAAAATCTTCTTCTATTTATCTGTATTAAATATTTTTTTTGATTTAATATGCGATGATGATTTTTCTTACAAAGTCGATGAGTTGAAATTATTAAAACTCACAATATCAATAAATTATCTTATAAGACGTTCAATAATTTATCGTTTTGAGTTCGATACTTTAGGTAAAAACTCAGACCGAATTATAAAATCAAAGATACCCCGCAAAAAAGCATCTAAATATAAACAAATTGTTCTTGAAAAATACATACACATTGCGGACCGGGATGACCTAAGTGATAATCGAGTCGGTCAAATTCTTAACGTAAAACTCAAATAACAATTTCTGGATAATGATAAATTACATTCAAAAGAAAAGATTCCAAGTGGAAAAACAATAATCAGATGGTTAAAAGCGGAGGGACTTAGACAAAAGTAACATTTGTCATACAAAAATTAGACAAGTTGGACAAAAGTAACATTTGTCCAATTATCGTCAATAAATACGATTGCTTATAGCTTTGTTTGAAATTATATTTAAACCCAGCATCGTTAACGGTGTTGGGTTTTTTTTATTTTAAACACAAGGGGAATGAATAGTGAATGACAATCTTTTATCTGTTGGTGAATTGGCACAATCTTTAAACGTGCCGAAGAGTTGGGTCTATTCCCGAACAAGAGAAACAGGGGCAAATGTTATACCGAGACTGAAAGTGGGTAAATACGTCCGTTTCCGTCTTAATGATGTCATGGAATGGCTTGAGGGCCAGAATAATAACGAAGAATAAAGGAGATCGAAATAATGATGAATTTAATACCATTCGAATATGATTCAAAGCCGGTAAGAATTGTGCAAGATGAACATGGTGAACCCTGGTGGATTGCAAAAGAGGTATGCCAAATACTTGAAATCAAGGATACAAGTCAAGCTGTTGATAGACTCCATGATGATGAAAAGCTGATCCGTGTTTTATACGTATCAGGTCAAAATCGTGAGATGTGGACCATAAACGAGCCGGGGTTATACTCTCTCATTCTCAGATCAAACAAACCAGAAGCCCAAAAGTTCAAACGCTGGATCACTCACGAAGTCTTACCCTCCATCAGGCAATCCGGAAAATATGAAATTGAGGGATTAACTGAAATCGACCTCATTATTAGATCCGCTCAGGCATTAAAACAAATTGAAACAAAACAGGTTGAACATGATCAACGGTTAACCATTCTTGAAGCAAAGTCTCAGAAAAATTCAGGCTATACCGGATACTGGACTATTTCGGCCTGGTGCAAATTAAACAATTTAAAAATCGGCATTGAAGAAGCCAACAGGAAAGGAAGAGCTGCTACCCGTTTATCGAATGAGTGGGGGATTGCTTTTTATAGAGTACCGGATGAACGGTTTGGGGTCGTAAACAGCTACCGTGAAGATGTGCTTGAAGAAATTTTTGAATCTCTTTCTGTCAGTGCATAAACCCGCAAGGAGAACAACTTTTGAAAGTTCAAATTTCAGGGAAAAATGGACCGAAGGTTATTGACCTAAATCGCAGGCGAGCAATTCGTGAACGGTGCCTGAATTGTTCAAGCTGGTTTTTAAAAGAAGTCACTCATTGTGAAATGAAAGATTGTCATCTATTCCCTTACCGGTCCGGCCAGGGCAAACAGAATGCCACAGCAAGGAAAAAATCCATAAGGCAATATTGCCTCTGGTGTACATGTAATCAGCCAAAAGAGATCCGGTTGTGTCCGGCAAAAGATTGTCCCTTGTATGCATACCGGATGATGAGTGTCGACAGGTCGGTAGAAATCAAATCTGAGTCCAAAATCGATTATATGGAGCCTGTTTTTCAGACAAAAAAAGAAACCGAATGCCAGAGTATTGCCTAAATGAACAAATCAAATAAATCTGGTGGTTTTTTCATTAATCGAGATATGTATCTTTCAGATGCATATCTTTCATTGAGCAGAACCGCATTGATTATTTTAAATGCTTTTCTGGATGCAAGAAAAAGGAATACCCAAAAGCAGGCAAAACAAAAAAGTGGCCGTAGGAAAGAACCGGTATTTATCAATCTGGACAGTATCGAAATGCCATATGATACACTGGTTAAAAAATATAAACTCAACCGGTCAAGTATTCCAAGGGGTCTGGATGAATTGATGGCAAAAGGGTTTATAAAAATCAGTTATCATGGTGGTGCTTGCAAGCATGATAAAACCAGATATGCCTTACTGGATAATTTTTTGCTATGGCTGCCGGGAATGGAACCATTTTATAAAAGACCTAAAAAAGAAAACAAAGGGTATCAGGGTAGACGATTGGGGGCAACAGCAACAGACGAAAAGATCAGTTTAGTTAAGTAATCAGGCATAAGACTTTAGAAAACTTGATGACAGGAAAAACACCTTAAACTTAAATTAACTTAGCGAAAGGGAAAAACCTCGCGTGCGCACGTAGGGGGTGTTGCCGTCAGGTGTTGCTTTGGACAGCATGTGTTGTCAAAAAGATCAGGATAAATATTTCTGATACTGATTATGTTTTTAACGAATAAGGAAACGAATTAACGCGAGTGGAGTATAATAAAAATTATTGCTATCGCCATGATCACCATAAAAATAAATCGGGCTATCTCTGCGTTAGTTGTATACCTCATACCACAATACGGACAGACCTTAGCATTTTGAC
>JAQIBZ010000485.1 GCA_027858815.1 Desulfobacteraceae bacterium | reverse complement strand
GCCACCAAGGAAAATGCCGGTACCCTCCCCCTCGTCATTCTGCTATATGAATGGTTCTTTTTTCAGAACATGAGGGTCCGCTGGTCTAAGCGGCAGCTCCTGTGGGGCGCTTTTTTTATCTTCGTTTTCGCCGGCATAGTCATTTGGTATATGGGCGAAAACCCGCTCCACCGGCTCTTCAACTCATACAGACACCGGGATTTTACCATGATCGAAAGGGTCATGACCGAATTCCGCATTGTGGTCTATTACATCAGCCTGTTTTTATGGGCACCCCCCGGACGGCTCAACCTGGATCATGACTATCCCCTATCGATTTCATTGATTGACCCGCCGACCACGGTGATGGCTTTTATCGCTATCATCGGGTTGCTCGCGATCTGTACATACACCGCAAAAAAGCACCGGCTGTTCTCCTTTGCCATCCTCTGGTTTTTCCTCACCCAGGCCACGGAATCCACCCTCATAGGAATTGAACTGATCTTCGAGCACCGGACGTATCTTCCGTTTATGCTGGTCAGCCTAATGGCCGTACTGTTCGTTCACCGGATATTTCAAAACCGAAAAATCGCCTGGGCCATACTGTGCGCCGTCACCCTCATTTTCTCCGTATGGTCTTTCGAAAGAAACAGGACTTGGCAAAACCCGGTGGGCTTCTGGCAGGACAGTTCGCAAAAATCTCCTGAAAAATGGCGGCCAAATTATAATCTGGGAAAAACGTTCCAGGACACCGGAGATATTGACAACGCCATTATCCAATACCAAAAAGCCGTCAAAATTCATTCCGGTCATGCAGAATCACTTAATAATCTTGCAACCCTTCTTCTCCAAAAAAAAAGAATTGATGAGGCAATTAATTATCTTCAACTGATACTTGACGTCATGCCAGACCAAACCGAGGCCAACGTAAACCTGGGTAACGCCCTGATGAAAAAAGGCCTGATCGATCAGGCCATCCAACACTATCAACATGCCCTTCGATTGAACCCCAAACAGAAGGAAATCTATATTAATCTTGGAAGAGCTTTTATACAAAAACAAAAATTTGACCCGGCCATTGACCTGTTCTATCAAGCCCTGACGATAGATACTAATTATGCGGAAGTCCGTATCGATCTGGCAAACACGCTGGTCCGAAAAGGACGCCTTGATGAGGCGTTATATCAATATGAAGTGGTCATCAGCAAAAAAGAATACGCAACAATTGCCGCCAGAAACCGGGATGTTGTTCTTGCAAAGATAAGTAGAGAGCAACAGGTTCGTCTTTTATTTAATACCGCTGTGCGTTTTGCTGCAGAAAAACAATATGACCTGGCCATTGACCTGCTCAAAAGAATTCTGGTGATTACCCCGAACGATCCCCTTTTTTATTATAATATCAGTTGCCTGTTTTCAATCCAGGATAAAAAGGAACAGGCCATCCATTGGCTGCGTCAGGCAGTGGAATTCGGGTATGACAATTGGGAAAAGCTGAAAACCGATCCGGACATGAAGAATATAAAGGATGAACCCTATTTTCACGAATTAATAACCATACCGGAATAAAATACAAATTTATATGACTGAACAATTCATCATCAAACCCCATACGCCATTGAGTTTCATCACTAAGCTATTATTGATCAGCATCCTGTTTGGCACTGGCATAACGGTTTATTATAACTCTCTGACAACGCCGTTTCTATTTGATGATCTTGTCTTTATTGTCAGAGATTACGCAATCCGGATGACAGACCTGTCCTATGAAGCTCTCAAGACAGCGGCGATTGAGGGGTTGCCCAGGCAACGGTATCTGCCCAATATCAGCTTTGCTTTTAATTATTATTTCGACCAACTGGACCCCTTTGGATATCACGTGGTCAACCTGGCCATTCATCTGATGACCGCCGTGTTTCTCTTTCTTTTCATCCGCCTGACACTGCGTGTATATCCCCATAAAACCGATTCTTTGAATCCGGATTTGATCGCCTTTTTTACGGCCATGCTCTGGATCGCCCAACCCGTGGGCACCCAGGCCGTCACCTATATCTGCCAGCGCATGGCATCCATGGTGGCCATGTTTTATGTCCTTTCCCTCCTCTTTTACGCTAAGGCTCGGATATTAACAATTCAGTATCCAAGACGCCGGACTGCTACCGGACTCTGCTTTGCCGGGTGTGCCGCCTCTGCAATATGCGCTGTCGCCACCAAGGAAAATGCCGGTACCCTCCCCCTCGTCATTCTGGTATATGAATGGTTCTTTTTTCAGAACATGAGGGTCCGCTGGTCTAAGCGGCAACTCCTGTGGGGTGCTTTTTTTATCTTTGTTTTCGCCGGTGTAGTCCTTTGGTATATGGGCGAAAACCCGCTGCACCGAATCTTTAACTCCTACAAGCGCCGGGATTTTACCATGATCGAACGGGTCATGACCGAATTCCGCATTGTGGTCTATTACATCAGCCTGTTTTTATGGGCACCCCCCGGACGACTCAACCTGGATCATGACTATCCCCTGTCAATTTCATTGATTAATCCACCGACTACGGTGATGGCTTTTATCACCATCACCGGGTTGCTCGCGCTTTGTGCATACACCGCGAAAAAGCACCGACTGTTCTCCTTTGCCATCCTCTGGTTTTTCCTCACCCAGGCCACGGAATCCACCATCATCGGAATTGAACTGATCTTCGAGCACCGGACCTATCTCCCGTTTATGATGGTCAGCCTGATGGCCGTAATGTTGGAGCACCGGATATTTCAAAACCGAAAAATCGCCGGAGCTTTGCTGTGCGCCGTTACCCTGATTTTCTCCGCATGGTCCTTTCAAAGAAACCGGACATGGCAAAACCCGGTTGGCTTCTGGCAGGACAGTATGCAAAAATCTCCAAATAAGCATCGGCCGCACTTCAGTCTGGGCAACGCCCATTCCGATGCCGGTCATTTCCATGAGGCCATATCGGAATTTGAAAAAGCCATACAAATAAATCCGGATCGCGTAGATGCATACAATAACATTGGGTTTGCATTGATTCAGCTGGGCAAGCCATTAAAAGCCATTGCGTATTTTCAAAAGGCCCTTACCCTCAATCCTGATCACATTGAGGCGCGCAACAACTTAGCCAATTCACTAATGAAACTAAATAAAATTGACCAAGCGATTCATCATTTTAAGTTTATTCTGGAAAGACAGCCGAATTATGTCGAAGCCAATATTAACATGGGAGCTGCCTTGGCACAAAAAGGGATGATTGATGAAGCTCTTTCCAGATATCGGACAGCCATAAAGTACGACCCCTACAATCCTGAGGCATACAACAACAAGGGAGTGCTCTTGGCGCAAAAAAAAATGTTTTCCGAAGCCAGGTCTCATTTTCAAAAAGCGCTGAGCCTTCGCCCCGGTTACACGAGCGCCTTAACAAATCTGCGCCAACTGGAACGGATAGAGAAATAGGGGGGGGAAGTGTTCATCCAGGATTCAGGATCGTAGCGGTGGTTTTATACACTGATATCGGATGCGGGAAGCTGTCCGTATTCATTACCAAAAAAGGGGAGAAATGTGAGAACAATAATTTCTTATTGCTATTTTCACGGCATATTTAAAGGTATACTGAAGTTTTCCCCTTTTTATCGGGGTCGAGTGATGCAAGTGCCGATTAAGCTTATTTAAATTATCAATAAAGGTATAAATAAAAAGATAAAATAGTAATATTTTTCTGCTTGACATTCATCCGGATGCTGGTTAAATATGTAAACAATGTTTTATTTTTAACTTTTTACCAACATCTGACAGAAAGGAGGTGACTGCCGCTACAAAAATTATCAATAAACCTTTTTTGAAATATTAAACCAACCTATTTTTTAAATTTACTTGGATTTTTAAATTTACTTGGAGAAAAAAAAATGAAAAAATTAGCACTTATTTTAGCACTTATGTTAATCCCCTGCACCGCTTTTGGTCTGGAAATGTTAAATGACAATGCAATGGATTCCATTACCGGTCAGTCCGGTGTTTCCATCGCTATGGACGATGTACAGATGTTCATTAACATTGAAAAAATGGCATGGATTGACTGCGATGGCATCAATTCTTCAGCCGGTGCTTGTACTGGCGCACCTGGCGCGATTGCGCTTAACAACTTCCAGATTGACGTACTCAACATTAATGCTATTGTTGATGGTACCTCAGATTCTTCTTCTGGTGCGACCGTTTGGGATCTGACCTCTACATCATGCGGCCAGATTGATCTGTTCTTTGATTATGCCAGCACAGCGCAAGAAGGATGCTACCTTGGATCCGGTGATGCCACTCAGACTCTTGGTCTTAACAACTATATTGGTATTGGCACAGACGGCGACTTCCTGGCCCGTGCTCTGACCATCGACGCAACTGATCGTCTGCCGGCTCTGACCGAAGGATTCCAGGCAAATACTGGTTTAGATTATAATACTGTCGGCGGTGTGCTCATCGGTATCCCGACCCTGGAAATCTACATCAACGCTATGAGCCTGACACCTGTTTATGACGGCGATATTAACGGCGAACCTTCATCCGCAGTTAATGATGACGGTCATGGTGCAGATTTCGGTACAATTTATCTGCAAGGTATTACTTTCACCACTCTGTCAGGTTGGATCGAAATCGCTCCTCATTAATCTGAAATTGAGTTGATTAACAGGTCTTGGCCTGTTAAGTGAATAATTAACAAAAAGGCGAAGGAGGAAGATAATTCTTCCTTCGCTTTTTTGCCTTTATTACACTGCTTGAAATGAATGCAACAGTTGTATTTAAGCCACGCTTGAACTACTCAAAAAATTTATGACCAACCGGGATCCCATGAAAAGAAAAAACACATTAAATCTTTTAGTGTTAACATTAATGGTTGCTCTTTTCCTCATTTCCTACCCATGCATTCTATTTGCAGAACTCACCCCCATCGAAGACAATTGCTTAGAAGACGTGTATGGCAGTTCAGGTATCAGCATCGCACTCAAAAATTTTCAAATCTTTAATCATATCGATTCGTTTCGCTATTGTGCAACCGACAATGGTTACCTTGAATTCAACAACATCAGAATTCATAACGGGACCTTTGGACCCTATCTTTTGAACTTTGATTTTGGCACAGCGGTAACCGATTCAGGAATCATTTACGTCGATGCGTTTGAGACTGCCGTTGCCTCGCCTTATGACTGGACCGGTAATGCACCCGAAGAAATTTACCGCGGCATGACATCGGCTGTCTGTAACAACTGGGACCAGGTTTACGCCTTTACCATAATGGATTTTATTTTCTGCGACCCGTCAAGTGTGGTTACAACTGATCCTGTGAATTTGGGGCAAATCGATATCGGGCTTATCGACATCCCGTATTTTGAGTCATACATATCCCCGCCGATTGACGGTAGCGGATTCGATTTTGAATCCGATTTTCAAATGAAAATTGATGAATTCAGCTATGCCTACCAGATCAACCCATCTGACGTGACTGATTTCGAATCGTTATCGTTTGAGAATATATATTTTGGTGAAAGCTTTTCTGACTTAGCAAGCGACGACCCACGTGATCCCTCGACATGGAAACCCAATAATAATACGGATTATGGCTCTTTTAAAATTGGTGATTTGTTCGGAGATATGGCTACAAGCACCCCTTCAAATCCTGCTTCTATTAATGTTGCCGAAGGCGATATATATGAGGACGGCGATATATATGGCTTTGTTGACATAAACCTCCCCATGCAAGGCTCATTACGATTTGAAAGCGCACAATTTGATACAGTTGACTTTGGCCCAGGCGCTATAGATGGAATCAATGTATACCGCCTTGGACTTCAACTTATCCCATAATTACACCGCCCCACCTTTTTAAAATTATGACAAATACATTGGAGCCTGCGGATACCTTTTCAGTGCTTCATGGCTTACCCTTTCCCCAAGCATTCTCTATTCAATCTTTTAAGAAATATTTAAATTGACAAGTCCTTATTTTTATGTAATTTTTTTAAGAATTTTTAATTAATACGGCTATTATTTTATCACACTCCGAACTGGATATACTTTCATTTCATAAGTACATTAAAGTTAATTCATTAATAGACTTATCAAGCATAGACCGAGGAGAAAGACTGTGCATATATTCATTGCTTTTGTAATTTCCGCATGCGTACTTGCAAGTTTCCATCCGATAGTTCCTATGCAGGATGATGTGTTTTACGTTGATATCGGCATGGATATGCCTGTTGGTATCGGAGTAGATATGCCTGTTGTCATTCAAGAAAAAATTTCTCCACTGAGCGAGATTAGTTTTAAAAACATTTCCCATCAATCATATGATTATAGTTGTGGATCTGCAGCCCTGGCCACTCTCTTAAATGCATATCTTAACGAAAATTTTACCGAACGAGAAGTTATACAGGGACTCATGGAATTTGGAAGCAAAAAAAAAATTGCTGAGCGACGAGCATTTTCATTGCTTGATATGAAACAGTTCGTAAACAAACTTGGCTATGATGGCAACGGGTTTAAGGCGGATTTGAATGATCTTATGGAACTCGGTAAACCCTGCATTGTTCCGATAGAATTTCTTGGATACAGACATTTCACGGTTTTAAGGGGATTTCATGCCAACCACATTTTTCTTGCTGACCCGTTTCGCGGCAACACCAGCTATACAACCGAAACATTTAAAAAAATGTGGTATAAGAATGTCATTTTCATAGTTGACCATAAAAATGCGCCGACTATATCCGCACTCAAATTAACGAAAGAGGATCTCCGCTATATTGATGAAGATATGACTTTAGATATACTAACTGACTATGGACCGGAAATTCCAGTACCAGATATACAAAAAAATGATTTCACTCTTCCGGCTGATTATCAAAAATATGAAAGATAATAATTTTATTTATTACGTTAGGAGTTCAAATTGAAAAAGCTATTTATGAGTTTTCTCATCCTGAACCTTGCTTTTCTGCTAAACCCACAATTGGGAATGAGTGAATCGATTCAGGGGATAATTGACAACTCGTATACAGATACGGCAGCATCTTCAGCTTCTTCTGTAAAAAATAAAATTAATTTTTTTTCGGTTCAAATTGGTACTTTTTTTAGTGAACCCGAAGCAAATGAGCAAATCATCCAACTGAAATCAAAAGGATATGAGCCCTATATTTTCCAATCAATTAATTCGAAAGGGAAAAATATTTACGCTGCCCGGATTGGTAAATTTAATAGTTATGATGAAGCCCAGAGTAAAATAGAAGGGATTCAATCACAATTCAATATTCCTCTACTTATTACTTACTTTGACTCCTTAGAACCGGCTCCTTCATCTATTGCAGTTCCTGCCAAAACTAAAAACGCCATATATGCGCTGCCGCCTGACGAGCCTGACGGCGATTTGAATGAAACAACAACATATACCCCGGATGATTTGGCTTCACTTAGTGTACTTCAGAAAAAAATTCAGGAGATGGAAACAGAAATTCAAAAGCTTAAGGACGTATCTGATATTCGCAGACAACTTGAAATTACAGATGAAGAAGCCAAAGCCGAGGAAGAAGATATTCTGGAAGCAGCTGGCCGCGAATATACTCTGACCTCAGAAGGAACGTTTAAGTTAAACTATGGGGTAACTTATACATATACCGCTTATGATGCAATTCAGGAAGGCAGCAGAATTGAAGATGTTGCTAACCATTCCATATCAAATAATTTTGGTGTTTCATATGGATTAAAAAATAATTTAACCGTTGGTACTTCAATCCCTTTTAAATATAAATACCACAAAGTCGGGACAATAGATTCTATGGACACAACCGATTTTGGAGATTTAAAACTTAACTGGCAGCTACAACCTTTTAAAACAGGCACAGACCTGCCGACAATAATTTTCAACGGCTCCTTTGGAATCCCGGTTGGAAAAAGTCCTTACGACATTCAAGTGGGCGAGGAGCTGTCCACCAGTTCCGGTATATATGACGCTAACTTTGGTGCTTCCATCAGCCAGGTAAGTGATCCTGTTGTTGCCTTCTGTAGTATCGGTATTTCTTATCCTTTTGCGGAAAAGTCAATTAATCAGAAGCGCAACGAGGGAATCCTCGACGGCGTTGATCCCGGCATGGGGATAGGAGCTTCCGTTGGCCTTGGTTATGCGCTTTCATATAAATTAAATTTAAATTTTAGTTTTTCCTATTCTTACAGTTTTGAGACCACATATAAATATAAAAATGCTCCGGATGCTAAATCCGGAACAGGTACGAGTGCGTCTCTTTCTATTGGAACCGGTTATAAAATAAGCAATACACGAAATCTGAACTTTAAAATCGGAATTCCCATTACGTCCGTTCGCACTTTTACATTAGGCCTCAGCATCCCGGTTGACTTTGCATTATAAATAACATTAAATATTAATAATTTGCACATTTATAAGAGTTCTGGAGACTTAAAGTTGCTCAGATTAGGAATCAAAATATTCAAATATTTGACATTGTTTGTTGTCATAATTTTCGGTTCCTTACCTCAGATATCTCATGCGGCATTTGTGGAACAGATGGCTATCTGCTCTAAAACGATATCGATGGCAAACACCTGCACGGCTGATCCGCCTGGAATGATGTCAATTCATTGTAATCCGGCAGG
>JAQIBZ010000478.1 GCA_027858815.1 Desulfobacteraceae bacterium | reverse complement strand
AAAACGGATTTGGAAAATTTAAATATTGAGAGACACGAAATTAATCCTTCATGGAACTATACCCTGCGTCCAAATTAACAAAAAAATAAATACAATTTATTTTTTACCAGACCCTAAGTGAACATCTGAAAGCTGAATGATCGTTCTCCCTTCCCAGTTTTCAGGCAGATGTTTTATGGGGATACTGATTTGCCTGACGATGGGATGAAATGAACTCCAGACGCCGAAAACAGAATAACCGGCAGCAGCAAATAAAATAACCGCTGCGAAAAATTGTCTGTGTATGGGAAATCCTGTTAATTTGGCAATGCCGATGATCCCCCATATGAGGGTCACCGCAGTCAGAAAATGGATTAAAAAGCCCATCCACACACCAGAAAATCTATAAAACCAGACTGACCATTCGTTTCCGTGCAAGTGCAGCCAAAAAAAAGCAAATATAAATGAAAAGGTCAGCAACACCATCAGCGTGTTGATAAAAATACGAAAATTTGGATTGGATATATTAAAAAAAGCAATGATGCTTTTGAAAAAGGCAAAGTGCATGCCAAAGAGCAGCGACAGGATGATACTGAGGAATATGCCGAATTTCATAGTTATAGTATGCAATCGTTCATTTGGTTATTCCTGCTTGGAATAGGCGTGGGATGATTGAAACTTGTCTATAATACCAAATACATGTACATCTGACAAGCTCAATGAGTGAACCTGCAGGGTAAATTTGTTCTGACCGCAAAGCCCATTAACCATGGGCCGGTTGACGCATTGACGGTCGGCACGGTGGCCGACCCTACTGACGCATTGACGGTCGGCACGGTGGCCGACCCTACGATGCGTGTTGCCGTAGTAGGGCGGGCCACCGTGCCCGCCAGTCAAATTGAATAGAACAAATTTACCGTGTTGGTTGCACTTATTATCATAATTCCGGTGATAATAACAGATGTTTAAATATCTTTGGGGTTGACATCAAGTCGCTAATTTGGAATTTATCTGATAAGTTATTGTTTCGTCGTGGAAGCGAATGAACCACTGAGTGGGTAAATCCATACAAGGATGAAGAAAACGGGTGCAATCCTTAAGTCAAATAATGGCTTAGGGATTTTTTTATTTGTGGCGTCATTGAAAGTCCCATCTACTGCGTTGTAACGATTTTTCGTAGCACTCAAGATACTATATGTATGATTGCAGGCTACGAAAAATCGCTACGCCTTGTATATGTAACTTTCAACTTAGCCACTCATATACTTCTATGAGATTTTTAATTTCCAAATAACTCATCCGTAAATATTTGAAATAATGGATAAGTTGTTTTATAATACAGTGGTGAGTCGTCACCATGAAAAGCTTTTTACGGATTATTAAATTATGCTTAAACAAAAAAAGATGGTACTTTTTATAGGTATCAGCATAATGATTTTTTCTGCCGGAATCGTTTCCGCTGAAACCAGGCCCATGAAAGATCAGACCGGACGGATCGTTGACGTGCCGGTTGCACCGAAACGGGTCGTCTCCCTGGCACCGAGTATCACGGAAGTTATTTATGACCTGAAATGTGAAGACCGGTTGAAAGGGGCCACGACTTACAGCGATTTTCCCAAAGCCGCGCAAAAGCTGCCCAAAGTCGGCTCCTATGTTTATCTGGATCTGGAGAAGATTGTTTCTTTAAAACCGGATCTTTGTATCGGCATAAAAGACGGCAATCCCAAAGGAATTGTTCTGCGCCTTGAATCTTTAGGGATTCCGGTGTATGCGGTCAACCCGAGAAGCTTAACGTCAATTCAGTCAACGGTTCTTGAAATCGGGGAATTGCTGCAAGCAGAAGAAACAGCCCGGCAAGTGGCAGGTGGAATGGCATCCCGCATCGATCATATTCGCCAGTTGTCAGCCACTGCGGAACATAAGCCCCGGGTTTTTTTTCAGATCGGCATTTCACCGATTGTGTCGGCCGGATCAGATACCTTTATTCATGAATTAATTGAAACTGCCGGCGGTGTTAATCTGGCACAGTCTTATACATCATACCCGAGATTCTCAACCGAAGAGGTGGTTGTCGCAGCACCGGACATCATGATCATCACATCCATGGCCAGAGAAAAAGCGTTTGATCAGATCAAAGCTAAATGGAAGCAGTGGCCGAATATTCCGGCAGTGAGAAATGACCGGATATTTCTTGTCGATTCTGACCTGTTTGATCGCCCGACACCGCGACTGGTCGAAGGTCTTGAAACGCTGCTTCAATTAATTCATCCGGAATTGAATTGTGAACCAATCAGGAAATATTGATGTCATCGATTGTTAAAAAAATAACTTCGGTTTCCGTCATCATGGTCATCTTTCTGGCCTGTGTAATGATATTGGGACTTTGTTTCGGGTCCTCGGGAAGTGGGATCCGTTCTTTTGCTGAAGCCATTGAAAGTTTTTCAAATCCCGATTCCCTGTATTATACCATTATATGGAAAATTCGTTTTCCCCGTGTCCTTATTGCCGCCATGGTCGGTGCTACCCTGTCTTTGGGTGGCCTCGTTTTTCAGGCATTAATGCGCAATCCGCTTGCTGAACCTTATATACTGGGGATTTCCGGTGGATCTGCCATCGGCGCCATTATCGGCATACTATTAAACCTGTCCCGTTTTCCGGGAGTCAGTATTTTTGCTTTTATAGGAGGCATGGGAACATTGTTTCTGGTGCTGCTTATTTCGACCGGAAAAACCCTGCTGAAAAAAGAGTCCCTGCTCCTGTCCGGTGTTATGGTCAACGCATTTTGCTCAGCGGTAATTATGTTTTTAATCTCTCTGACCCAGGATGCAAGAATTCACAATATTATGTTCTGGCTCATGGGTGATCTTTCGTCGGGCGGTAAAAGCGAAGCCCTGGTGATGGGAATCATTCTGCTGCCGTGTTTTGTGGTCATTTTCTGGTTTTCCAATTCAATGAATCTACTGTTGATGGGCAAGGAAATGGCGCTTTCCATGGGGGTCAATGTCAAAATCATTACCGTCTCTTTGCTTATGATCAGCTCTTTTATGGTGAGCGCAACCGTCTGTTACTGCGGTCTGGTTGGGTTTGTCGGACTCGTTATTCCTCATCTGCTCAGGCTGGTGTTTGGGTCTGACCATCGGGTACTGGTGCCGGCCTGTATATTCGGGGGCGGTGCCTATCTGGTGCTGTGTGATTTGCTGGCACGAACGCTTCCGCATCAGGGAGAAATGCCGGCCGGTGTTATTACGGCTTTAGTCGGGGCCCCGGTGTTTATATTCCTTTTAAAAAGGTCGGAATGATGGAAACATCTGTTTGTGCAAAAGGTCTGTCCTATGCTTATGACGGGGCAACCGTATTAAATAACCTGTCTTTTACCGTAAGCAGCGGCGAGTTTTTTATTGTTATCGGCCCTAACGGTTCCGGTAAAACAACGTTGATGAAGATTATTGCCGGATTGGTAAAACTCCAGAATGGAAAACTTGAGATTAAAGGCCAATCTGTAAAAAAATATAAGCGAAAAATACTGGCCCGCAAAATCGCTTTTGTACCTCAGCAGGTTCCAACCGATTTTCCGTTTGTTGTCGAGGATGTGGTTTTATTCGGCCGGTCCCCGCATCTGGGCACATTCGGACTCGAATCCCGCAAAGATATCCATCTGGCAGAACAGGCCATGAAGTTTACGGAAACCAGCCATCTGGCCCGGCGGCGATTAAATCAGCTGAGCGGGGGCGAGTGTCAGCGCGTTTTTATTGCCAGAGCCATCTGCCAGGCTCCGGATATTATTGTGCTGGATGAACCCACCGCTTCTTTAGATATTGCCCATCAGTTACGTATTATGGATATGATGGAAAAAATGAAGCAGGAGAAAAATATCACGGTGATTATGGTTTCTCATGATGTGAATCTTGCGGCCATGTATGCCGATACATTGATGCTGATCAACTGTGGAAAACAGGTCCGGGTCGGACCGCCGGGTGAGGTGCTGACATACAAAACCCTGGAATCGGTTTACGGATGCCCCTTGTTGGTGGATGAGAATCCGCTGGATAAACTGCCGCGGGTTACCCCGGTCCCGGGGCGTTATATCAAAGGGCTGCCCGGCAGATGATGGGGAAGAAGAAATCAAAATCGTGGAATCCGAGGTTCAGTAAACAATCCTTATCTGTCGCTAATAATTTAAATTTGTTCATTTTCTTTGGCGCCTTAGATGGCAAAGAAGAAAGATTCACCAATCGCATAAAATTGGCCAGGCGCACAAATTCTGAGGAATGAGGCGTAGCTTGCTACTCCGCAGTGACGAAGAATGCAGTGCAACACAGAATTTGGACTTTTTGCGAAGCCATCAAAGAAAACGAACAAATGCAAAGGGTGCCCTGCAACTTGGCCTTCGGCTTCTCTCGTAAAAAATGTTCTACAGCGGGATCAAAAACTCGCTATGCCGGTATAAGTGACTAATCTTTTAAATATTTTAAAGCTATTCGGCCTTGATCATCGTTTCGGCCAAATGTAGCGGAGGGCTTTATGCCCTCCCGAAAAACGAGTATGACGAAGGTGTGAGTCATTCTCATCTCTGGATACCGGTCTCTACGGAAAACGGGCGGGGATAAACCCCGCACCCTACGAAAAAGGTGGCCGAAACGATGATCAAGGCCGCTTATTCGCTTTCAAATTATCTTACTTCGACCCCGCTCAAACAGTTTGCTCCCTTATTCTGGAGAAAATGGAACGAGGGAAAAGTGTTGCAGGGTGGGTTCTTTTGTTACTTTTCTTGCCCATCAAGAAAAGTAAAAGAGAAAAACCGTTCTGCTATATGTGAATTTGAATGATACAACGTCCCTATTTATTTCCAACCAATTTTTCGTTCCAACGGTCCTCTGTGTATTCCGGTGAAGTCGGCCCTCAGGTGGAATGCATAAAAACTTAATTCGGTAGGTTCAACTCATGAATCTTTTTGAAGATCAGCCCGACTTGATTTTTGATCAGGCAGAAATGGCCTTGTATTTGAAAATGAAAGGTTGGCGCTGTGGAGTAAAGAACGATTGGAAGCTATTGGGTCCGAACAGGCGGAAGTAGAATTTTCTTGTGCTATGATTTAATATTGACATATATTTAATTTATGATTATTTTGGTACCAAATAAGGAACCACATTCAATTGTTTCGGAGCCTGAATAGTTGTCGAGATTAGAAAAAATATTACAGAAAGCCAAAGAAACTCCAAAGAATCTCCGTTATAAAGAATTTTGTACTCTTTGTGAATATTTTAATATGAAACTTAGAAAAAAAGGGTCTGGAAGTAGTCATAGGGTTTATAAGCGATCTGAGCCGCCAGTTTTTTCAATGACGATTCAGAATGTTGATGGCTTTGCAGTTCCATATCAAGTCAGGCAATTACTTGAACGTATAGAGCAGCACGGATTAGCTGATGAAGATTAAAAGGAGGTGAGGGGATGGATAAATACTCTATTTCAATCCAGTGGAGTGATGAGGATAAGGGGTATATAGCTACTGTTCCAGAATTAAAGGGTTTAAGTGCTTTTGGCATTTCAAAAAAGGATGCATTAAATGAGCTTCAAGTTGCAAAAGAGGCTTATCTTGAAGTTTTTAAAGAAGATGGTTGTGAATTGCCGGAACCTGATCTTTTAAAAAATTATAGTGGCCAATTTAGGCTTAGGTTGCCTAAATCACTTCATGCTTACTTAAGTAATAAAGCTGAAAAGGAAGGCGTCTCCTTAAACACTTTTATTATTGGCGCGTTATCTCAGGTTTCAAACAATGAATCGATAGTGCCAGTATTAAAAGAAGGGTTTGCTGTACTAAACGATGAAGTAGCTGTATTAAAAGAGGAAATTAAAAGATTGCATATTCTTACAGATTACCTCTATCAAAAAGAGGTTTCTACATCTTGGGAAATCCATAATCAGAACCAGCCAAGTTCTTTTGTAAGTGTTGGACAGAATATATTTCTTAATGTGTAATAACATGCCATTTTAAATAGGAAATAACAATGAAAAGAGTAAAGAATATATCAATAATTATATGTGATGATGTCCGAGATGAAGTAGGTGGCAAAAGATCGTTGATGGGCATCTATGGGGAAACTCTAATTGTTCAAGAGATGCCAAAGTTATTACCACAACTGCATGTTGTTTTTATAGTTGAAGAAATTAAAGGGCCTTTTTCAAAGATCAAATTAGAAATTAAAATGCCTGATGCAAAGCCTGCTGTTATGGAGTTTAAAGCTCCTGTTTTGGAAAACGGTAAGAATTTACAGATATCACTTGGAATTGTACCTTTTAAAATTGAGAAAGAGGGAGATTGTTTTTTTGAAGTTTATTTCGATGAAGATAAAAAACCTTAAAAAATTCATAAAATTAAACTTATAAAGCAAAAGGTTGCTGCTGCTTAAATCATAGATTAAGGTTTTATAACAAACATTATAAATATCATTCGTAACGATAACACACGGTCTGATTTTCCCTGTTTCCGAACCAAGGGTCGGCTCAAGGTTAACATCGATAACCATACCTCTTTTTAATGTCCTCATTCCGGCCACCCTGAAACGGCCGTTTCAGTCAATTCTTTCAGATCATCATCTTCAAGATAGATTTCAGAATATAAATCAGCGTATTTTTTTAAATTTTCGATTTCCAGCTTGTATTTATAGTGGTCAATAGCCGTTCTGAGCATGGCACTTTTATCTTTAAATCCGTATTTTTTAAAATTATTCAAAAATTGTGATTGTGCTTCTTTAAGGCTAAATTTTGCCTGTAACATGAATCCTCCCTATTGGACCTATCTTTTAGTCCCTAAATTATAGTCTAAATATTTTTTTATCTCCAAACGATCATATTTAATAAATTTCAAACCTGTTGCGATGCCCGCTTGACATGAAGCACTTTACACGTGTATTAGCCGTGTAAAGTGCTTCATGTCAAGC
>JAQIBZ010000429.1 GCA_027858815.1 Desulfobacteraceae bacterium | reverse complement strand
TTCGGCCACCTTTTCGTAGGGTGCGGGGTTTATCCCCGCCCGTTTTCCGTAGAGCCCGGTATCCAGAGATGAAAATGACTCACACCTTCGTCATACTTGTTTTTCGGGAGGGCATAAAGTCCTCCCCTACATATGGATATGGCCGAAACGATGATCAAGGCCTTTTTATTTTTTGTTCTGTTCAAATGCTATTTAATATTTAACTTTTTCTTCGCCTCTTTCAAAGAAACGGCGGGTGCATCGCCTTCCTTTTCTTTTGCTTCACGAAGGATACGAAGATCTTCATAATTAGTGGTTGAACGGAAAGTCTCCAAATTGCACTTTTTTTGTCATTGCGAGGGCGGTACGACCGAAGCAATCTCATTATCGACAGGGGATTACTTTGTCGTTCGTTCCTCACTCCGCGTAATGACAAGCATGATTTTGAAGTTTTCGTTCAGGCACTATTTAAGTTTCTCGAAGTCTGGCATGGACTTCCTGCCAATCATGAAGTGAAACTTTTCCATTTTTGTATTCATTGTATCTTTTTTTCAGCCCATCTTTTTGCCACGCAGGCATAGGAATATTACCACTTTCTATTGCAATGGAATCCCATATATCCTGTGCCATGAGCAATTTTTGAGACACAGTCAGTCTTTTAATTTCAGAAATGATTTGTTCTGGTAGCATATTCTTGCTCCTTTTTATTGTTTGAGGATATTGGGTGCCTATTTGCACAATTCATTTTCCTTTATCCTGTCAGAATTGTCGATGACGTTTGGAGCGCTTTTTCGTATACCTTTTCAAGAAATCCAGCACCAAGAGTCCGACTGACTTCAAATATTGCCCCATTAATCCGATAGGTAAGATCATTAATTTCTTTGTCTGCGTTCATCTGCGTGTGTCTGCGGCTATTTTCTATTTTTTAAAATCTATGAGTGGTTAATGTTATTCATAATCCGATTTACGATCCAGCAAAATATGCACCACAGCACCCTTAAATTAAAGTTCCCTATAACAGCTCTTTGATCATGCGTTTGATATAACCTGATAAAGGTTCAAGATTATGCGCACAAATCCAATAAACTTGCTCTGCATCAATATCAAAATAGTGATGAGCAATAATATCCCTGAATCCCATCGCACCTTTCCAATCAAATTCGGGATATTTTGAAAGAAGGCTTCCGTTGGTCACTTTATCGATATTTTTCAGAGCTTCTCCGACTGCCATGAAAAGCATACAGACGCCATCCAACTTCTCCATTCCTTCAGGTGTTTCGGTAAAATCATTTGCACTTTGGACTTGATATGTCCGGGACTTTATTGTTTCAAGGGCGCCATCTATCTGCTTCAGCATGGACAAGACCAATAGCTTATCAAACATAAACTGCATCCTTCTCAATGCGTTGACGCAGGTATGGATTCATTTTTTCTCTCACCCTGACGATATCAACATGTTTTTTTACCCTATGTTCAATGTCTTCCTTGATATGCACAAGACTGAATGGATCAGGATTTTTTATCTTGATACAGATATCCACATCGCTATCATCACCGGCCTCATTACGAGCAAATGAACCGAATACGCCGATCTCAAGGATTCCGTATTTTTCGGAAAAATCCTTTTTATACGCCTGTAAAACAGATAGGATTTCTTCTCTTTGCATAATTTTATCTCTCTCTTCCGGAGGAAGCCATTTATCTGGCAGGCAATTCCTGTTAATATTGCAATATCATTGCTTCAGTCATTGAAATTTTGATGTGAGGCTAAATCATTTGTATTCAATGACTTCTCATAAAAGACCTTGCCAACTATTTTAATATTTTATTTCTTTATCTGCGTCCACCTGCGTGGGTCTGCGGCTTATTGATATGGATATGCTTCATTCTCATACAAAACTCAAATTACTGGAAAAGGAATTCCATGATCTTTTAATTCACTGGCAAGCGGATCATTTGTGTTGAAGGATTCATCCTTGAAAGGTCGCGGTTCCAGACGATCATCAATTCGAACCGCCATCCGCATAAGTTCCAGGCGCATTTCATATAGATCATTAGAGAAATCAGGAGAAATAACTGCCAAATCGACATCACTCCATTTACCAGCGCATCCTTTTGCATGGGAGCCGTAAATATAAGCAGCTTTAATCCTGTATTTTTTTTTTACTTCCATAAGAAAAAGAGTTATTGATTTTTTGATATCATCTCTTTCAGCCATTTCATCACCTCCAATATATCGGCCATGTTTTCAGACGCAAACTGCCGTATACATTTTTTTCTAAATTCTCTTGTTATATCCGGATAACGTGCTTCAATATTAAATGATGTGATGACAGCAATTGTTCGATCCGTTTTTCATCAAGATAAATTTCACACAAATTCGCCAATCGAACAAGGTTGTGAATCGGTGGTGCGTGCTTTTTATTACGTTTCACAAATAAGGCTTTAATCATTTTTTCAACAGCAAGATGCCCGAAAAACAGCGCATAAGAATAATCTTTTTTTTCAAAGAGATGAGCGGCCACATCTACTGCTTCATTGGCTTCCGTCATCCAATACGAAATGATCTTTCCTTCATCGAATTCGTTACCGGTCATCAGAATACCCACCTCTTATTAATCTATTTTATATGAAACAATAATCGGGGCCTGACTTTCAGCTTTTAATCCCCGTTCATTCAACTCAATCAGCAGAGCCTTTTCGTATACCTTTTCAAGAAATCCAACGCCAAGAGTACGACTGACTTCAAATATTGACCCATTAATCTGATAGGTAAGGTCATTAATTTCTTTGTCTGCGTTCATCTGCGTGGGTCTGCGGCTAAATATTTTTTTTGCTTTTCAAGATACGATTGATTCTATCCAGCAAAACATGCGCTGCGGCTTCCTTATCCATCACCGGCAGCTCTTCTA
>JAQIBZ010000390.1 GCA_027858815.1 Desulfobacteraceae bacterium | reverse complement strand
AAAAATAACTAAGCGCTTATGAGGATAACCCCCGCACCCTACATTGGAATCCTGATTACCTGGATAAACCTGCACCTGTTTACCCTATTTTTCTTCGGTGCCTGCCTCTCCATCCAAAGTCACTGCCGACTCTTCTTCTGCCGGCTTTTTAAAAAACTCAAATGGTTTTTTCAGCAGGTGAATGAGCTTTCCGATAACCGCATGCTGTATTGCCATCATCATTTTTTGATGTTCGATAAAAGAGTGGAAAGGCATGCTTACTAAAGCCGAAAATGTAAAGATATTAATTTTCTGCTCAACATCCAGGCCGGCATACGGGTTGTAGACCGGAATGAAAAAATCAGTAGAGTTTAAATTCTGGCTAGTATTATTCGGAATTTTATTGGAATGGTTGAAAGCCCAGCCTAAACCAACATCAAGAGTCACTCCATCCTTGGGCAGTAAATTTACGCTAACACCAACTCCGATATTGTGCAAATCCGGAACAAAGGCCTGCGCGTCCGCCAGATAATCCTGAACCGACGTAGGCCGCCATTCATAACCGCATCGCAATGCCAGTTTTTTCGTCAGTTGATATTCCAGTCCAGTGGACCATGAGATTGTATCTTCGAAATTTCGCGGCACAATAAGATTTCGGTGCCCGCCCGTGTATCCAAGCATCTTGACCAGCTGTAAAAGTTGAATATCCTGATCGGTTTGAAAATTATTTTCTTTCCAGGCTTTTGACCACTGCGCCCATTGAACATCAAATAAAACCTTCAGCCGTTTGGTCGGTTTGACCATGATTCCGGTTTGAACCCGCTGAGGAAATTTCAAGGTACTTATTACGGTTCCGGTCTGATAAGGAACTGCTGCGGTAGGCAGTTGAAACATCCCGCCGACCATTAGTAACAGGGGAGAACTGCCCATCCAGGCCATCATACTCTGCCATTCGTCACTGTATCTAAAATTATATCCACCACTTATATTTGCTTCAATCGCGCTTTGATAATTAAAGCCATACGAAAACCATTTTTTGGGTTTCCATAATAAACCTATATTATAATTCGTGGAAAAATCATCCCGTGCCTGAAAATCAAAAGTGGCTACCTGATCGTACGGGCCGATGCCACCGCCAAACCAGGGCGCCGGTAAAGTCAGTTGGGAAAGTATTGGAATATCGAGATCCTTTGTTGCATCTCCCAATACCCTGGTTAAAGCGACCAATTCATTGGGCGAGCGCATATTTAATCGGATTCCCATGGCAGTTTGCCCCGCGCCGGTGGCCACCCCCACTGACAAGGTATCAGAAATTTGATAACTGGTGGCAAGCATAGCATAAATCAGATGTTGTACGTACTCTGTACGTACACCATAATTTGCCGGGCTGTCACTTTTATAGTTCATGCCACCGGCATATGGGGCATAGTTTCCATAGGCAAATGTCCACTTTGAACCGGGTTTTCGGTAGGAAAGGCCCAGTGACGGACCGGCAAGAAAATTTATGCTATCATCATATATGGGCAGGTACATGGAACCACTTGAGTTAGTGTCTTTAGTGCCGGCTACCGGATCATGCTCCTGACCCTCCTGGGGGCCCCATTGGCCAAAAAAACCCGGAAAATCAGGATCTGCATCATATTTCCAGGTATTTGAAATCCAGGGAAGGAGAAAACCCTGTTCAAATCGTTTGCCTTCAGGCAGTTGGGAAAGTCCGGCCGGGTTAAAATGGATGGAACTGATTCCCGGCGGATCGGCAGTGCACGCATTGGCCAGTGCTATGCTTTTTGCACATATAGCGAGCTGCTCATTAAATGTCGCATGGGCCGGTATGGGGAGAAAACCGATAATCATAATTGAAATAACTATCAGGTATATGAAAGTGTTGATTGTCTGTTTGTGCAACTTTAAGTCTCCTGTCTGCACATGCTTATGCAAGATAGTCATATGATGAAAATATTAAAGCGCAAAATCAATGGGGGTGGAAAGGGATAAAGAAAAACTGCGAGAGGATGTAATCGGAATACCGATGCTGAAATTTAAATTCTGATTCTGGCTCAGTTTATATCCGGTTCCGATGCTCATAGATGCTCCTGTGGAAGTCCCGCTTGTTGCATCCGTAGCATCTTGATACTTGTATGTGGTTTCAAATGAATAAGAATAGGAGAAACTTAAATTTAAATTGAGTTTGTATGAAAGGGCATATCCAAGTCCAACTGACGCACCGATTCCCATCCCGGGATCAACTTCATCCAGTATTCCTTCATCACGTTTCTGGTTGATCGATTGAGTGGCAAAAGGGTAAGAAACGCTCAGGCTGCTGAACACAACCACCGGGTCGCTGACCTGGCTGACCGAGACACCAATACTTGAATTGTAAATACCGGAACTGGTGGACAATTCTTCGCCGACTTGAATTTCATATGGACTTCGCCCGACAGGAACGCTAAAACTTCCGTTTAAAATGATTGACGGTAAGTCACTGTTAGATTTAAACGGCTGCAATCGCCAGGACAGACCCAAATTACCTAAGTCGGTTGCTTTTTGTTGCTCAATGGTGCCTACTTTATGATATTTATAGATAAACGGAATTCCGACGCCAACGGATAAATTATCCTTGAGACCATAGGAAACATTCAATCTATTGCTTATGGTATGATTCGCCACATCTTCAATTTGAGTTCCTTCCCGAATCGCATCATAAGCGGAATAAGAATAACTTATTCCATAACTCAGGTTAATCGTTCCCTGTTTAGTCAAGGTGTATTCTCGCCCGGCTGCTTCAAGGATATCTTCTTCCTCAGCCTTGGATTCTTCTTCGGTAATTTGAAGTTGGCTGCGAATCTCTGATTCACCCTTGAGATTTTGAATCTCTATTTCCATCTCATTGATTTTTTGCATAAGGGCTTTTAATGACACATCATCGCCAGTATAAACAAAATCGTCATCAGCTAATTCTGTGACGGGTGTCTCTTGCTGTGTGTCAGAAATAGACTTAGTCGTTAAAGGTTGATTGACTGAAGAGGAAGAAGCCGGTTTTAAAGAATCAAAATGAGTGATAATTAAAGGTATATTCAGCTGATCTTCAAGTTGACTGATAACTGAAGACGCGTCACTATAGCTATCGTATTTACCGATCCTGGCAGCATATACATTAGTGCCTTTAGAATTCACAGACTGAAAAATATATGGTTCGAGGCCTTTTGATTTTAGTTTTATGACTTGTTCGTTAGCGTCAGATTCATTAAAAAAAGTACCGATCTGAATGGCAAAAAAGTTGTCATTTGTATTCTTAGAGATCGATTCATTTTGATTCGTCGAATCAGGATTGGAATTATCAATGATTTCCTGAATCGATTCACACATACCCATCTGCGGATTGAACAAGGCAGTAAAGTTCATGATGAGAAAAATCATAAATAGCTTTTTCAATGTGAACTCCTAATTTAACAAATATTATTATGGTCTGTGGTATTTATTATAATCGTCCGGAAGCGTGAAATCATTTGTACGTGAGTCAGGGCTTGGAATTTCTGCTCCATAATCAGTAAGTATATCCAACGTTGTTTTTTCATCAATATATCGAAGATCTTCATTCGTCAGTTTAAGAGCGGAGATCGTCCGAGCATTTTTTTTGTCAACAATAAAAATTACATTCTGATACCACATTTTTTCAAAAGTTGCGACAGTATAGCTGGTGTTCCCTCGATATGGGTCTGCAAGAAAAATATGGTTGCCATGAAAGCCCCGCAGGATAGTAAAGTGACGGTATCCTAAAAATTCAATAGGTAGAAGACAGGGCGCGTCTAATTCAATAAGGTCATTAAGTTCCGCTTTATATCCATTGCCGTCATAGCCGAGTTTCTGAACGAATTGTTTCATATCAAGTAGAGAAAAAGCCCTGCGTTCAGCAATCTTCTGCTTGCTGCCGTATTCCATGAGGCCCTGAATGACTTGTCTTTCGGTAAAATTTTCATTCAGATAAGAATTGAGAAGGGTGGCCAGGGCAGCTGAACCACAACTGAAATCATATGATTGCTTGGTGATGCTTGAAAACTGCAATTCATTCAGCGGCGTCACCTGTTGTTTGATGAAAACCGGCGTTCCGGCTGTAATCATACCTGTACCGGCAAAACCCACATCAATATAAATTTCATCATCCTGCATCGGTTTTATCGGGTGAAAACCGGCAAATAAACATGCGATGATAACAAAAGTAGCGAATATATGCATGAGTCTATGATGCGCTTTTTTTATGGGTGAATATCAACAAAAAAAGTGAATGGTAGCTGTTTGATCAAGATTCCGTAAAATATGTCGGCTGTTATAAATAAATACCCCGAATTCTCTTTAAAAAAGATAGAATAAGAGGATTTTGAATAATAATGTAACAAACAACATTATGTTTTTATAAATAATTATTTGTTTTTTGTCAAATAAAATATCAAAATATAAACTGATTCGTAATTATTTCCCCTTATTTTTTGATGATCCTGTTTTGTATTGGATTAGTTATTTCTGGATAGTTAGTCATAATTTGTTGCATTAATAAAGTTTTATGCTGGAGTGACTCAAGATTTTAATGCAGGAAAAGGGAGTAAGTGGGGGGCACTTTCGGCTAAAGACTATCACTTTTGAAAAGAGCTTGATTCAGAAATAGTATGGCAGTTTGGTGGTGTTTAAGGTAGAAGTCTGTTTCAAGTTTGGGACGGAGGTCTGTTAATTTTTAAAAAAAGATGGCGAGTCCCGGATCGTAAATGACTTGCGCAGAAATATTGTAATTAAGGAATCAGAAAGAGATTCAGTCGATGAACTTGGATTCCGTCGATTGCGCCGGGGCCGAAATCGGTTCCGTAAAAAGAAGCGTTTTCAAATCGGATGGAACCTTCCATAGGGAGCGTCAGCTGTAAAGCGCCAAGCACATCAACACCGTCCGTAGGGTCAATGTCAAGACAGGCGGATTCGCCCGCATTGATACTCGCCGGGTTTGAATAGGTGCCGGCGACTATGTCGCCAAACAGATCCCCGATTTGAAATTCACCGAAATCGGTTGAGTTATTATTGGGTTTCCAAGAGCTGGGATCTGCTGGGTTATCTGTTACGGTGTTCCCCGACGCGTCCACATAATCATCTCCACCCGAATCGTTTTTAAAACTTCCGCCAATATAGGTCGGACCGATTTCAAGTTTGTCGCAGTTGTCATTGTAGCCATAGGCTATTTTATCAATGGTCATCTGAAAATTATATTGAAAGTCAAATCCGGTTCCGTTGATGGGGACGGATGTGTAATAGTAAAAACGGGGCATGTCGATCAGCCCGATGTAAAAAGACCCCAGATCCACAGGAGCGGCAGTTCCGGCAGTGGGGTAATTTGGATCAAAAAGAGAGATGTTTCCGATGCTGTAACTCAGTTCCTGATCCCAGTCAGGAACGTTAAGCAGAGTCATTCCCCTGTGGATTGTGTCACTTGTACCAAAGGCGTATCCTGACCAGTCATATACAGGCGGCGCAACTTCAATTTCCGCAACATCAAAAGTCATAATACCGCTTTTGGTGACGGAACCGAAATCATAGTTGAATTTAGCCACATCGCCGTCTCCTCCCATTTCAAAATCCTGGAATTCAATATAACCAGCGTCAAGCGGCGCGGAGTAGCGAATCGAATCAATGTGATGAAAAATCTGAATGTTTTTAGGGGTGAACATGATACCCGCGCTGGCCCAGACTTCTTCCAAGTCCGTGTTTTCCAGAGGTGTGAGTTCGGCATAGGCGGAGGCAATTACAGCAACAAGGGGTATAACCATCGCAGCGCAAATGAAGCAACAGCAACAGAAAAATCGGGCAAGGGATAATTTTTTTGGCATGTTCATGTCGTTGCTATTGTTTGGTGAGATGGGAATCATGATAGGGCCTTTTTATTTTTAAGGGCGGGGATAAACCCCGCACCCTACGGTCATGGAGCGAAAATTATCTTCTAAATTGTAAATCAATGTAAAATTATGAAAATCCATGTAGGGGATGGGTTTATCCCATCCCGTTTCTCAAAAAAAAAGCGAAGGAAGAATTTTCTTCCTCCTTCGCTTTTTTTTATTTTTCACATGGTCAGACAATCATGACCGTGCTTTTTTTTAACACACTTTTATCGACATTATTTCGGAGAGATTTCGATCCAACCGCTGAGTACCGTAAAAGTGATGCCTTCCATGTAGATGGTGCCGAAAGTTCTAACGTCGCCGTTGATATCCGTAATGCTGTCATCATTCATTGCCGCGCTATCAGCACCACCGATATCACCGTCATACATCGGGGTGAAGGATAAGGCATTGATGTAGATTTCCACGGTCGGAAGGCCGATCAAAACGCCGCCGATGGTGCTGTCAGAATCGCCAAGGCCGGAGGTGCCCAGAGAAACCGCAGCAGATGTCCAGGCGTGGGATTCCCAGTACTGAGCGCCTTCGGTTGATGCCGGGAGTTCATCGGTGACATCAATGGTCAGGAAGTGCGGGGTAAATGCGGAGTTCTGTCCGAGGGCACCAGTGTAGTTGTTCAGACCAAGGTTTTGTATATCACCTGTTACAGCTGAATTGAGCATGCAACCGTCTGCCTTGGCTGAAGTGCCATAGTCATAGAACAGGTCGATTGAGCCGCAAGTAGTTGAATAGAGGGGCAGAGAATTCGAAGCAGTGAGGGCACTTGCGCCTACGATAGCGTTGATATTTAATACATCAATCTGGAAATTGTTCAAAACGAGGGCGCCGGCGGCTCCGCCGCATGTGCCTTTGCCTTCCCAGGAAGCAAAACCGTCGCAGTCAATCCAGGCCATTTTTTCAATGTTGATGAACATCTGAATGTCATCCACGGCGATGTTAACACCAGCCTGACCGGTGATGCTGTCCATTGCATTGTTGTCTAACATTTCAAGACCAAATGCTGCTGAGCACGGAATAAGTAACAGTGCTAAAATAAGTGCTAATTTTTTCATTGTTTCCTCCAAAATTTGTTTTAATTATTTAAGTTTCGTTTGAGAGATAGAACAAAAAGAAATTTTTTGCTAAGGGATTGATCACCTCCTTCCGTTGTTTTGATTTTATCGTAAATTATATTAAGGTTGTAATTTCAGGTAAAGAAAATGGATCTTTTTCCTGAACATTGTTTTTTTATCGAATAGGTAAGAGAAAGTCAAGGGGAAAAATGAGCTATTTTTTCCCTGTACTTTTTTTCTTTGTTTAAATTAAATAATCCGAAAGAGAATGTCAAGGGGAAAAATAGCTCATTTTTCCCCTGAACCCTGTTTTTCTCTTCTGGATACCGGAGTCGTCATAATTTTGGGTCCGGTATGATGATAAGGAATGTGTCATTTTAATTTTTGGATACCGGAGTCGTCATGATTTTGGGTCCGGTATGACGAAAGGGTATTTGTCATTATAATTCCTGGATACCGGATCACGGTTTTCCCTCTTATGATTCCGGAATTTTTCCTCCCGTCATTCCGGCATGTTTTTAGCCGGAATCCAGACCGGTTTTGCGAGTCCTTCTTCCTGGATGCCGGATCAAGTCCGGCATGACGAGAGAACTTTGGACTCTCAATTTCTTAATTCGTAATTCGTAATTCTCAATTCGTAATTTTTTTTACTTCTTTCCCATCGCTTGTTCAAGAGCCGCCCGGATATGATCGGCGTCGGGGTCTAACCGCAGGGCCGCTTTAAAGCAATCGACGGCAGCGGGAATATTGCCGGTGTTATAATAGGCGATGCCCAGATTGTAGCGGGCACTCACATAATCCGGATTGATTTTCAGGGCTTTCAAATATTGCGTGATGGCTTTATCTACAAGTCCCTGACGCATCAGCACGGTCGCTAAATTCTGGAGGGCTTTTTCATTATTCGGCTGAATGTCAATCGCCTGCCGGTAATGACGGATGGCTTTGTTCAGTTGTCCCTGATTTTTATATGCGTTGGCCAGATTATAATGAGCGGCCGCTTCGTGGGGATTGATCGTAAGCACCTGAAGATAATGTTGAACCGCCTCACCCATTCGCCCGGATTTTTTGAGTGCATTGGCCAGATTGAATTGTGCCTGCTCATAATAGGGATTGAGCTGCAGGAGCCTTTTATAATAAGGTATTGCCTCATCCGTGCGACCTTGGCTCAGCAGAAGATTGGCCAGATTGTTACAGGCGTTTTCATAATTCGGCCTGATAGTGAGTGCCTGCTCATAATGTTTGATTGCTTCATCCTTTTTATTAATATCTCTGAATGCGTTGGCCAGATTGTATTGTGCCTCTGCATAATCCGGTTTTATTTTATTGGCCTGTGTAAAGTGGTATATGGCTTCTTCGACGCGGCCTTGCCGAAAAAAAACATTTCCCAGATTATTATGCGCGACATAGTTTCCCGAAGTCACTGTCAGGGCATGTTCAAACAATGTTTGGCTGTTTTTCCAGTGCCCGGCCTGGAGCCATGTCAACACAGATAAAATGCAAAGAAATGCAACGGCGGTGATGGCAATCGCTGTATTTTTTAAATGATGATCAGTTGAGATTCGTTCCGGGACATTCCATGCGATGATAATAAAAATACCGATGAAGGGCACATAGGCCCAGCGGTCCGCCAGAGCCGGCCAAAGACCGCCCTGCACCAGGCCGATTACCGGCAGCAGAGTTCCCATATACCAGAGCCAACCGGTTATCAGCCAGGGCGATTTCCGGGCGCTTGCAAATACCTGGACAGAGACCGAAATCAGAAAGATGGCCGCGCCAAAGGACTGCCAAAAGGGAACGAATTTGGGGAATGGATAAAATACAGCGAGCTGGGTCGGCCAGACCATTTTGCCGAGATAAGCAATATAGGAAACAACCGCGTTTTCCATTCTTAGGTTCATAGGTGCGGCAGCAGCGTCGAGCAGTTGATTGTTGACCTGAAGCGAGGCTACCGAGAGTGCAATGGTCGCAATAGAAAGAGCCAGAAACGGAATTTTTTCCATGACAAGCCGTGCGATGCGGTCTGGTTGAAACATCGGGCCGGCATCCCGATGCCTTGCAATGGATGTCTGCCCAAGATCAATCCGGCCAAGGGGCCAGAAATCCAGCAGCAGGAGCACGCACGGCAGGGTCACGAGCATGGGTTTGGCCAGAAGGCCCAACGCCAGCGAACAGAACACCATTATATAGCGGGAGATGTCCGGCTTGCGGGCGTATCGAATGTAAGTGAGTATTGTCAGCATCCAGAAAGTGGTGGACAATAGATTTTTCCGTTCCGCGATCCATGCCACGGAATCTACGTTGATGGGATGTAGAGCGAAAAGAGCTGCCACAAACCCGCTTCTCCAAGGTGCCCCGGTCATGAGATACAGGGCCAGGAACAGGAGAGTTAAATTGATGATGTGAATGAGCAGGTTGTCCAGATGATGCGCCCCTGCGTTCAACCCGAATAACTGGCAGTCCAGCATATGGGACAGCCAGGTCAATGGATGCCAGTAAGCATGGTCATCAGTTTTGCCCATGCTGAACGCCCAGATCAGGTTGTCACGACTGATGCCCTGCTGAACGACTTTATTATCTGAAACATAAATGGTATCGTCAAAGGAGGTAAACGAAAAGTTATGCACTTGCCAGTACACGGCAAAAGTGACAATCACCAGCACCAGAGGGATAAGGATTATATGGTAACGGGTTATAATAGTTTTGAATGGGGGCAGATGAAATTTCATTTTATCTCTCTCATCTTCTCAAAATTCGGATCGGTTTTTATTTTTTCCTCCACGTTCAATCCTTTATCTGCTGCTTTTTTAAGAAATGCTCTTGCTTTTGAAATTTTGCCCTGGATCGCGTACACGGCAGCCGTGTTATAATAAAGCACGGCATTGTCCGGGGTCATCTTGATCAATTGCTGATAGGTCTCTATGGCATCTTCAAACCGCCGGGATACGGCATATGCCTCTGTTAATCGGGACAAGATAGCGCGGTTTAAAAATTCTTCATTATCGTCAGTCAGGCCCAAAGCGGTCTGGTAAACCGCAATAGCCTTATCCCTTTGACCCTGCCGGGTGAACAGATCGCCCTGCTTGAGCAGCAGGGCAGGGTCATCCGGGTTTCCAGCGAGTAATTGACGGATTTGAACTTCCGGATCTATGTGCTGATTTAAAAAAATTGTTAAAGCGGCCAGTTTATTTTTTATCGATTCATCTTCCGGGAAGATGTTAAGGGCCATTTGATAATATATTTTAGCGGCTTCCAGTTCTCCGATTTTGGCCAGTGCAAATGCGAAGGGTCGAAGAATGTTGGCAGTCGACTTCTTCTGCGCAATGGCTTTGGAATAATAGTATACCGCGTCAAAAAAACTGTTTTGTTTGATCAGGGCTGCGCCCAGGTTGGCATAGGTGGCGAAATCCGGCGGCGCCATCTTATCGGAGATGTTTAGTGATTTTTTGTAATAGAAAACAGCCGTCGCCCATTCTTTTTTTTGCTGATACGCAAACGCCAGATTTTTATAGGCTCTGGGTTTGTCCGCTGATTTAAACAACGTGTCAGTCCAGAAAGACACCGGATTTTGCCAGATTTGGTTTCGTTGATACGTCCAGACCGAAAAAACGAGGGCCGTTGCCACCAGCAGACCATAGGCGATGGGCCTGTTCCTGATCACCCGAAAAATCGCCAGAACAAAGAGAAGGCTGGTCATCATAAACGGAATATAGGTGCGATGTTCGAAAATCAGCTCGATGCCGATGACGGTGGATTCCGTGGCCTGGGCGATGAAAAACCAGAGGATGCAGAAGGCGATTAGGCGGTCTTTTTTAGCGGAATATGTGGCCAACGCGAGAAGGCTGATTATTGCGGCTATCGCGAGCATGGTAGTTGCAGGATGGATGGGCGACAAGGACAGAGGGTAATCATGGTCCAGGTTGAGCCGTCCGGGGGATGCCCAGAAAAACAGGCTGATATAATAGACAATAATTCGCCATTCGGTCATGACCCGCTCGATCAGGGAAAAATCTCTTCGGCTATA
>JAQIBZ010000372.1 GCA_027858815.1 Desulfobacteraceae bacterium | reverse complement strand
CCATCAGGTCAAAAAAACCGCTGGAATAGATGATCCCGCTGTTTATACCAATCTGAATGGTGTCAATCCGATTATGGGAGGCAAAGCAGGTGGCGGCCATGCCAGCCATGCCGGTGCCGATGATGGTGAGTTTTGTGTGGTTTGTTTTTATATCTGTCATTAAATTTCTTTCTATTTTTGTTGGTTCAGCTCAAGGCCGAAAAATCCACAATGCATGGCTTCCTGGAGTTCTGCCTGAACAACGGGAGTGCCCCACAACAGGCAGCGCTGTCCTTTCCAGCGTTCGTTTATAAAAGAATGAATCTCAGAGGCGCCCTGATCTGCTGATAATAGATCCCGATCATATAAAAAAGCGGCAATCCTTAAGCTGCAGAAGTTCCCCTGGCAGGAGCCCTTGCCGATCCGGCTGCGTTTGCTGATTCCTTTTAAATCCACCTGCTGGTCGAATATATCGAAATACTCAACGATTTCTTCGATGGCACTTTGCGGGACCATTTCACATTCACACAGCAGCAAATCATTTTTATCATGACCTTTGAACCAGTTTTTCGGGGAAAATCCCGGAACCGCCCATCGGGTTTCATGGGCGGATATCAGCGGCACTCTGCGCGTCTGGCACGGGGCGGAAACACCGATTCTGCTACAGACCAGATCGGATGTTTTTTCCGCCATCAGTCGGAAGGTGGTCAGTTTGCCGCCGGTAATGGTGATGAAGTTTTCAATACCGTCTTTGGCATGATCCACCAGGTCAAATCCGCGCGTCACAGACCGGTCATCGCCTTTTCCGCCGCCGCCCAGCAGTGGCCGGACGCCGGAATACGCCCGGATGTAGCGGGTGGATTCCAGCCCGGGCATCATGGTTGCGCCTTCGTCTACGATTCGGTCCACCTCCTCAACGGTCGGGCGGATTTTGTCTAAAGAATCCATTCGAAGGGATGTGGTACCGAGAATGGAAACCGTGCCGCCGGGGACAAGAATGTCGGCATCTCCGGGTGGGCGGAGCCGGTTGACGACACGCTGGGTGACCCGGCTGTGGGTGATCAACAGTGTGCCTTTGGAATAAATCAGATCGATGTCAGCCCCGGCAAGGGCGGCCACCTGCCCTGCCCAGGCGCCAGTGGCATTTACAACAATGTCTGCTTCGATTGAGAACTCTTTACCCGTTGTTTTATTGAGCAGGTCGACGCTTTCAATGGTATTGCCTTGTTTATTGAATTTGACGACTTGCGAATGCCTTAAAAATTTGCACCCAAGTTTCTGGGCGTCAGTAATATTTTCAAGAACCAGTTTAAACGGATCAACAGACGCATCTTCTACCGCAAATGCGGCAATGGTTTTATCAGACAGTGCCGACTCGGCTTCCCTGGCTTCTTCGACATCCATGGGACAGCAGGGGATACCAGCTTTATCACAATGGCCCGGAAAATCTGCGATAAATTTTTCATCATCACCTTCAACCGCAACAAACATTCCGCCGGTTTCTTCAATACAATCCGGGGCCATCTGTTTCAAAAGTCTGTTTTCGTCCCGGCATTCTTTTGCAGACTCCGGGTCGTTGGAAACATATCGGGCGCCACTATGGAGCAGGCCGTGGTTGGCACCGGACGCACCGGCATTAATGTCTTTTTTTTCCACCAGGATGCATTTGACACCTCTAAGTGTCAGATCCCTGGCCACACCGGCGCCGGTCGCGCCTCCGCCGATAATCAATACCTGTGTTTTTAAATTTTTTTTCAAAGAATATCCTCTGTTTGGAGAAATGTTTTAGTTACTTACTGCTTCACTTCGGCACCTGAATAGAGTTTATATTAAGTTATCAGAAAGTCATGATTTTTTGAACTAATATTTATGACTGTTTGACCAGACATTTTTATGCAACATTATTTTGTCGATCCAGAGGCGGCAGTTTGGGTTTTAATATCAGCACCAGCGGCGGGAGGACAAAAAAATCTCCGATCAAAGCGAAAACCATTGAAAATGCTGTCAGCATGCCGAACAGCCGGGTGGGGATAATACTGCCGAATATTAGCACCATAAAACCTGAAAAAAGTAGAAATGTTGTTATGACAATCGGTTTTCCCACATCTAAAAATGTCTGAACAATCGCTGCTGCAGGATCATTCGTAATACCGCTGTTTCTTCGCAGCCAGCTGACAAAATGGATGGTGTCATCAACGGCAATGCCGATAGTAACGCTGGCAATCATCGTGGTGGCCACATCCAGAGGAATGCCGAACCAGCCCATGAGCTCTAAGGTTATGATATATATCATGATCAGGACGATGATCGCCGGTACAAACAGGTTAAAATCTCTTTCAGAAAGCCGGTTCATTTCAACATCCACCAGAGAGGACCCGGAGCAGTAAATTGTAAATTGACTGCTGGCAATCTGCTCAGCCGTTTTTTTCATTGCAAGCACGGCACTGCGTTTTTCAATTTCTCCCAGCTTTTCGAGTTCCACATGCAGGGCTGTCATGGTGCCGGACTCGGAAATCAGATGTTCTCGAACAAATTTGTTTTCAAACGCCCGGTATTTTGTAAGCTTAATCTGCTCTGTGCTCAGCTCACCATCCGGTATGATTTTTCGGAGTTCGACAGTGTCTTCTTCTCCGTAAAATTCTTCTACATTGCTTAAGCTGAGCACCCGGTCGATGCCGTCAATATTTTCAAGGGCATCGGTCAGTGCAGCGATGGCGGCAAAGCTTTTGTTTTAAAAAAGGGAGTCGCTTTCCAGGGCAATGATTCCGTATTCTTCATTGCCATATGTTTCCTGGAATTCTTC
>JAQIBZ010000368.1 GCA_027858815.1 Desulfobacteraceae bacterium | reverse complement strand
AAAAAGTTTGTAACAATTAAGCCCAGCAAAGTTTTTTTAAAGGGCAATGTGGGGGAAAGCATCTCTCAGACGGTTTTAATTACTCCCGGAGAGAATGAAGTTTTCAAAATTATGAAGGTAAACGCACTTAAAGGTGTTGATTATAAATATTCATTTAAAGAAATCGAGAGTAATGGCCAAATCGCCTATGAACTGACGGTGGAGAACACCAGGGAAACCGTCGGCCGGTATTTTGATAAAATTTTTATGATTACCGATCGAATGGACCAGGCACCGATTAAGGTTATAGTGTCCGGGTATATAGAGAATCCGTCTCCCCCGGAAGTAGAAGAACCAGAAACGGAAGAAAAAGGTGCCGCCGCTGTTCCTGAAAACAAACCGGAAACAGCGGGTGAATAATCTGTCTTAATGAAAAAAATAAAGGTATTAACGTTTGACTGCGACGGTGTGATGTTTGACACCGAACTGGCAAATAAAGCATATTATAATGATCTTTTGAACCATTTCGGGCGTCATTCCATGACGCCCGATCAATTTTCCTATGCGCAAATGCATACGGTTGATGAATCCATTGCCCATCTTTTTAATGATCCGGAAAGTTATGAGACTGCTCAGGCATTAAGAAAACAGACCGGATATGAGCCCTATCTCAAGTACATGGAAATTGAGCCTGGCTTAGTCCCCCTTCTGGAAAAATATACCGGCCGATTAAAGCTTGCTGTGGCGACCAACCGGATGGATACCATGCATAAAGTCCTGGCAGTGCATGGTATTGAAAAATATTTTGATCTGGTTGTCACCGCCCTTGATGTTCCCCGCCCCAAACCGCACCCGGACCCGTTGATTCGTGTGCTGGAATATTTTCATGTCACTCCGGATGAAATGTTATATGTCGGTGATTCAGAGCTGGATGATCTGGCTGCTAAAGCCGCAGGAGTTCCGCTGGCGGCTTACGACAACCTTTCTCTGGCCGGTGATTTTCATATCAAACGATTAAGCGAAATTGAAAGCATTATAAACTTATGACACAGCATAAAACGGTTTACCTGATCGATGGTACGGCCTATATCCATCGTGCCTATCACGCGGTCCGGAGTCTTTCTACTTCAAAAGGATTTCCTTCCAATGCCGTATTCGGTTTCACGCGAATGCTGATCAAGCTGATTGAAGATAAAACGCCGGAATATGTCGCCATGTTTTTTGACAGCAAAGGGCCGACATTCCGGCATAAAATGTATTCTGACTATAAAGCCAACCGCCCGCCCATGGCAGATGATATGGCGGTTCAGATTCCATATATCAAAGAAGTCACCGCCGGATTTAATATGCCGATTTATGAAATGGCGGAATATGAAGCGGATGACCTGATCGGTACAGTGGCCCAAAAGGCTGTTGAACAGGGATTTGATGTTATTATGGTGACCGGTGATAAAGATTTTATGCAGCTGGTGACTGATAAAATTACCATATGGGATCCGATGAAGGACGCGATAATTGACCGGGATGCGGTTTTTGAAAAATACGGCCTTGAGCCTTCTCAGATGCTGGATGTTTTGGGGCTGGCCGGTGATTCGGCGGACAATATTCCCGGTGTTCCGGGCATCGGTCCCAAAACAGCGATTACTCTCTTAAAATCGTTTTCTACGATGCAACAACTCTATGATCAAATTGATCAGGTCAAGGCAGCAAAACAGCGGGAAAAACTGATTGATAATAAAGAACAGGCGTTTATGAGCCGGGAACTTGCTGAAATAAATACACACGTGCCCATTCCCATAGATATATCCGCATTTGAGCGGACAGCACCGGATAATTTGAAGCTGGCCAATCTTTTTAAGGAACTCGAGTTCCGTCAGCTCCAAAAAGCTTATCCCATATCCACTGATTTGTCGAAAAAAGACTATCAGCCCATTTTTGATGAAGCTTCATTACAAAATCTGATAGATACTTTAAAACATGCCGGCATGTTTGCCGTTGATACGGAAACAACGTCTGTAGACCCCATGGCAGCAAAACTGGTCGGGCTTTCTTTTGCCGTTAAACCGGATGAAGGCTTTTACATTCCCTGCGGTCATGTCTATCCTGATGCACCCGAACAATTGCCGCTTGATTATGTGTTAAACCAGTTAAAGCCTGTTCTGGAAAATTCGGAGATTAAGAAAATCGGTCAGAATATCAAATATGACTGGACCGTTCTGAAACGACATGGGGTTAATCTGTCCGGTGTTGTATTTGATACCATGCTGGCATCTTATCTGATCAATCCGGAAAAACGGGCACATAACCTGGACCAGATTGCCTTGGATTTTCTCGATCATAAGATGATTTCCTATAAGGAAGCAACGGTCAGTGAGGATCGCAAAATTAATAATTTCAGCGAAGTCGATCTTGAAAAAGCGGTTCCCTATGCGTGTGAGGATGCGGACATCACCCTGATGGCATGTGAAAAGTTTAAACCCATGCTGGAATCTGAAGGCCTGACCCGGCTGTTTGAAACCGTTGAAATGCCGTTGATCCCGGTATTGATGAAAATGGAAATGGCGGGTATCCGGGTGGACCCGGACCGTTTAGCGGAACTATCCAAAGACCTTTCTTTTGCTCTGGAACAGACGGAACAGCAGATTTATTCAGTTGCCGGCGAAGAATTCAATATTAATTCTTCCCAGCAGCTTGGGAGAATCCTTTTTGATAAACTTCAACTCCCGGTGCAGAAAAAAACGAAAAAGAAAACGGCTTACTCAACAGATGTGGATGTGTTGACCACCCTTTCAGACCGGCATGAACTTCCGGCGCTGGTGTTAAGACACCGGTCCATGGCAAAATTGAAATCCACCTATGTGGATGCCCTGTTTGAACTGATTAATCCTGACACAGGCAGAGTCCATACGTCTTATAACCAGACAGTAACCGCAACCGGGAGATTAAGCAGTTCCAACCCCAATTTGCAGAACATACCCATCCGTACGGAAGAGGGTAGAAAAGTTCGCAGTGCATTTATTCCAAAAGAAGGCTGGTCGTTTGTGGCCATGGATTATTCGCAGATTGAGCTTCGACTCCTGGCGCATTACTCTGATGATGAGATATTAATTGATGCGTTTATAAAGGATGAAGATATTCATACCCGGACGGCCGCAGAAGTATTTCAGGCGCTTCCCGTAATGATTACCAATGAACTCAGGCAGCAGGCAAAAGTGATTAATTTTGGCATAATGTATGGCATGAGCGCCTTTAGCCTGTCAAAAGAGCTTAAAATCAGCCAGAAAATGGCAAAAACATATATTGACCATTATTTTAAACGATATTCAGGTGTCCGGCAGTTTATTGACACCACCATTGAAACTGCCAGAGAGACAATGATGATATCCACCGAACTGGGCCGGATACGGATGCTGCCGGATATCAACAGCAGAAATGCAAATATTCGGGGATTTGCCGAGCGGATGGCGGTGAATACAAAAATTCAGGGAACGGCGGCAGACCTGATCAAGCTGGCAATGATAAAAGTGGATGCCGCTTTATCCGCAAACGGTTTGCAGTCAAAAATGCTGTTGTCGGTTCATGATGAAATCGTTTTTGAAGTGCCTCCCGAAGAACTGGATCAGATAAAAGTGATGGGAAAAGAAATAATGGAACATATTTGGGATTTCAAAGTGCCGTTAAAGGTGAATGTGGCGGAGGGGAAGGACTGGGCCGAAGCCCATTAATCTCACCGGCCTGATTCGCTCATCTGCTGCGTTATAAGCGGATCGCGGTAAAGCAACTACAGCTTCACCGCTTATGCCTTGCATATGAACGAATCAGACCGGTGAGAAATTTCGTTATTACTTTGATTTTCCGGAAGGATCGGATTCGGATTCGCGTACGGATTTTTCAACGGTATTATAGATATTCCGGAAATGGTCATGAAAGCTGGTGGGTGAAATGTTTCCTACTTCAATAAATTTTACAACGATTTCCTTGGCTGTTTTTAAGATCAGTTCGTCTGTTTTGGCTCCCATATCATCATTTCCTTTTGTTAATTTGAGCGAAGTTTTCTGCCAAGCATGAAGTGCGATACTTATACCAAATCTCTGACTGATAAGCAATCCATTACTTGACACCAAGATATCATAATTTTATAAAAGTTATTATGTGTATTGATGAAAAACATACGCGATGATTTAATTTATTTCAACATATAAGCTGCAGGCAGCTATAGGAGACGTTTAAAGCATGATGCTCAAAAACGATGCAATTAAAGTTAAAGTCGGACGCAATGATCCGTGTCCGTGCGGGAGTGGGAAAAAGTATAAAAGATGCTGCATGAATTCAAAGGTCCCTAAGCCGGTGAATTTGGAAAAATTATACCAGCAGAAATATGATATCCGCTTAAAACATCCAAAAGATATTGAGGGCATCCGGGCTTCCGGTCGTCTTGTCATTGAAACGCTTGATTTAATGGAACGTAATCTAAAAGTAGGCGTTACAACTGATGAACTGAACACCATTGCCCAGGAATTTGCCGTAAAAAACAATGCCGTATCCGCACCGTTAAACTACCGGGGCTTTCCAAAAAGTATCTGCACATCCATTAATGAGGTGATCTGTCACGGGATACCTGAAGACAGGGCTTTGAATGACGGGGATATTATTAATGTGGATATCACCTTGATATATAATAACTATTATGCGGATGCCAGCAAAACATATTTTATCGGAACTCCAGGGTCCGAGGCAAAGAAAATAGTCAGTGTGGCGGCTGAAAGCTTAAAAGCGGCAATGAAAATGCTGATACCGGGAAATACCATCGGCGATATCGGATGGGCCATTCAGCGTTATGCAGAAGGTCAAAAGTGTTCGGTTGTCCGGGAGTTTGTGGGACACGGGGTGGGGTTTGACTTTCATGAATCACCGCATGTACCGCATTATGGTAAAAAAGGGGACGGCGTCGTTCTGGTTCCGGGAATGGTTTTTACAGTAGAACCGATGGTTAATCTGGGAAAAGCCGATCTGTTTGTTGCCAGTGATAACTGGACGGCTATCACATGCGACCGGAAACTTTCCGCCCAGTTTGAGCAAACGTATGTGATTACCGAAGATGGTTTTGAAAGTTTGACGCCCTATGATCTTTGATCTCATGAACTGTCCAATCCGGATGTAATCGAACATATCGACCGGGTGGGTTTTTTTTCTATGCGGTCGTTGCTTTTTCCTGACAATACCGGTCAGCTATACACATAGCAGCGGCCGCAGCGGTGAATTCAATGAGTTCCGGTATGGAAATCTGCTGATTAAATCCGCCAAGATGCGGCCCGGTGAGAATGGTGATATCTTCTTTTCCTTTTTCCATTTGCCGGATCTGTTCTGTCTGAAATCCGCGGCCGGACAAAAACTCAAAAAAATCCGATTCACTCATTGTTTTTTGTTCCGCAGTTCTCAGAATCTCTTCCATGTGTCGGTCAATGCCCATTTCATCTATTAATCGGGTGGTAAATCGGTCTATATCTACGGGGAACGTTCCTTTAAACGTTTTTCCCGTAAACCCTTTATAATAATTTGTAAAAATATTTTTAACGGTTTTTCCCAATAATGCTTTATCAAAAAGATCCCTGGCATCCACCGGATTTTCTTGATCATCAAAACCTGTTCTGCAATCATCGCAGTTTCTGAAATAACTGCCGGCAATCAGGATCAGGCTGAATACATGGGAGCCGATCAATTCATACAATTTGCGTGAAGAACCGTTAAATGAAATAAAGTGTTCAAAATCCCTGATGCCGGATTTACCGATATTTGGAAACCGGCA
Source organism: Desulfobacteraceae bacterium (assembly GCA_027858815.1). Lineage (GTDB taxonomy): Bacteria > Desulfobacterota > Desulfobacteria > Desulfobacterales > Desulfosalsimonadaceae > SURF-3. The sequence continues at coordinate 3,117 of JAQIBZ010000368.1, read as the reverse complement.
GGAACTCAGCCACCGGTCGAGTCTTCCGCCTTTTGGCCATTCATACAATCCGTTGTCATTTCTCCGTTCGCTTTGTACACGATTGTGAAAAAGGGGGATAGGAGCGGTATGGACAATACCTGATGCGGCCAGATGTCCCAAAAGTCGGGAATTTCGCGTGATGATTTCATAAAATGTGTCTTGCGGCAGAGAGCTACCCTGACGGTGTTCATTCGGGTAACAATAGTAATCGGGCTGTGTCGTGAATCCAATGGCCGTATATTGAGGGTCTATTAAAGTCTTTTCAGGTGGTTCAATCGGCAGGTTTCCAAGTCTGAATAGATAATTTCCTGAAATATTGATGGGCTCAGGTACATGGAACGAATCATCAGCCGTAATGAATTCGGAATGATTGCATGTCAGAAAATCCATCCACATTCCTTCAGCGCTTAACATAGCCGGATCTTCGCCCGGCCGGGCCAGCTTGAGTACCAGGATGCGCCGCCGATTTCTTGAATGAACGATAATGTTCCGGCCTTTCCATTCTGGTGGTTGATTTTCCGGGAATCCTGCTGTCTGAAGTAACAATTTCCATGACATTATGGGCAGGGAAGATGCTTGTTCCTGAAGTGCCTGGTTTCCTATCCGGCAGGGGCCTTTAATCTCAAGAGGAAGCGTACCTAATGCTTCTGCGGCAGCTCGGTAAGATTTTTCTTTTGTCGCATGCAGAATTTTTATCAAAGCATTTTTTGCGTGTTGCGCAAGTATTGGATCAATGGTTTTTTCAAGAATTGCACCCAAAGCGTCCGCCGCTTTTCTATAAAGGAAGTAGACCTGTCTCTGGGAGGCATGTTCTTTGCCTTCAAGCACACACAATAACGCATTTGCTGTGTTTGTATTTATTCTTTCAGGATGTTGTTGAATGATGAACTGAAGATTGGACACCGTCATGTACGTGGTGACAAAGTCACTGCGTTTTTCGGTTAAATATAACTCCGCATCAAGCCGTTCTTTTTCAAGATCCCAGGAATACATTTTTTAAAGCGATAAAATTTAAATTTTATTATGTGATTTTCTAAAACAATTCTATGTGTCTTAAAACAAAAATGAAAGTTTGCGCAAGAAGAATGTATATTGTTTGAGTTTATTTGATTTGCATTAAATCAGTTGCTTATGATAAACAGAGGCATTCGGATTTTTCATAATAAATAAATCGTCGTATTGGGTGGTTCATTTTATTTTGCGCCGCAAAAGACATGACGGAGGCCAAACAAAGATAATGAATATTCTACTGACAGGGGGTGCCGGTTATATCGGGAGTCATACATGCGTCATGCTTTTAGAGCAGGGGCATGATGTGATTGTTGTTGATAATTTGTGCAACAGCAAGGTTGAATCCTTAAAGCGCGTTGAAAAAATAACAGGTAAAAAAATTCCTTTTTATCAAAAAGATTTATGTAATTTGCCGAGTATTAACGAAATTTTTACACAAAATTCAATTGATGCCGTGATTCATTTTGCCGGGTTAAAAAGTGTGGCAGAGTCCGTTGACCAGCCGTTAACGTATTATCAAAACAATATTGACGGAACCCTTGTTTTATGTGAGGCCATGCAGGCCCATGGCGTTAAACATCTTGTGTTCAGCTCATCTGCAACGGTATATGGCAATCCTGAAACGGTGCCGATTGATGAAAATGCCCCGGTCGGAGCATTTAATCCGTATGGCCGCTCCAAGCTTTTCATTGAAGAGATTTTATCAGATCTTTATGTATCTGATAAATCATGGAATATTGCCCTGCTTCGTTATTTTAATCCGGTGGGTGCTCACTTCAGCGGTTTGATTGGTGAGGATCCGTTTGGCCGGCCGAATAATTTAATGCCGTATGTCAGTCAGGTGGCAGTTGGTAAGCTTCCGGAATTAATGGTTTATGGAGATGATTATGACACGCCGGACGGCACTGGTGTGCGGGATTATATCCATGTGATGGATTTGGCAAAAGGTCATTTAAAAGCTTTGGAAAAGCTTACATCCGATCCGGGTCTTGTTATATATAATCAGGGCACCGGAAAAGGGTATAGTGTGCTGGAAATGGTGACTGCTTTTGAAAAGGCTGCTGGAAAAAAGATTCCCTATAAAATTGTTGGACGCCGACCGGGCGATATCCCCACCTGTTATGCGGACCCGTCTTCTGCTGAGAAAGAACTCGGCTGGACAGCATTGGGGTATTGATGAGATGTGTGCGGATGCCTGGCGATGGCAGTCCATGAATCCGAAGGGGTATCGTTAAATGATATTGAACAAAATCCTGAAAAATGTCGGCTGCGGCTCAATCGGGTCTTTTACCCGGGACTCTACATCCAGAAATTCATATAGGTGGGACAGGAACAGATTGTTTTCATACAAATCAGCCAAGTTTTTAAGAAGATTACGTAAAAATATAAGACCTCGCTGAAATGCTTGGAAAAACATGATCATATCGCCAAGGGTGATAAGACCCAGTACCGCGCGGTAGGCAATTGCCCCCAGGGCTGCAAAAACCGCAAAAGTGCCGATCGCTTGTGAAAAGAAATCAGCAATCGCCCGATGCCGGGTGATAGAGAGTTGTTCATGGCGTAAAATTTGTCTGACATTGGAAAATTGTTCGGATATTTCATCTCCGATACCAAACAGCCGGACTTTTTTAGCGTGGATGTTTCCCGTCAGGATCCAGTTAAAATACCTGGCTTTTCGTTTGTCCGGTGTGCGTTCCCGTTGCCAAAGAAACATTTTGCGGGAATATTTTATCCGCACCAGTAGTCCGGGAGCGGCAGCGGCAAACAGGATGACGGTAACGCCCCAGATAAATGAAGACCAGCGGCAATGCCACCTGGAACACAACAAGCAGTGAAGAACATAAAAACCATACGGGTCCTGCCTGCCAGACAAACCGGATCGTACGGTCAAGGCGGATTGTGTGGCGGAGTCTGTTTTTAAAAGAAGTGAAAGTATCCATTATTTAAAAATATATTATGTTGATTATTGATTATTGATTATGTGTCAATATCAAATTCTATGCTGTTATGCGTGTCAGTCTGTTTATACTTGTAACCGAATGTCCCGGTTCGGATGACGATTGGTATTTGTCGTTGTTCGTCTTA
>JAQIBZ010000336.1 GCA_027858815.1 Desulfobacteraceae bacterium | reverse complement strand
TCGTATTTATCAGACAATAAACAGAGATCTTCATTAAATTTTTGTTTTTGAATATTACCCATAATGCCCCCACATTTAAATAATTTAATTGTTAGGTTTGTCGGTAGTTAGATTCGGTTTGCTTTTAGATGTCTTTAAACCCCTCTTCATGAGCTGTCTAACTGCTTCTGCACGTGATGATATACGATTTTCAAAACGATAATCATCAACTTTTTGAAGTAACTCTTCATCGATCACTAATAATAATTTTGGTTTTTTGCTTGGCATTTAATCCTTTTATCACATGAAAAAAAAATATTCAATAATACTTGATTATAAGGTGGTGAGGGTGGTAAGGGTTATATAACTTTTTTATTAATCCCAAAAACACACTATGAAAAATTTAATTTACCAGAAAACCGCGTCAAAGATACCTATGGATGGTGACACCATGGGGCCGGGTAGTGCCGGCGGGAATGTCTTTGAATGCGGTTTTTTTATTGGAGGGTGGAACTATGCAATTTCAGAAAGGTTCAGGGGATTGGGACCGAAAATATAACAGTCTTTCAAAGCTTACGGTTGACCTTCATGATTCAGGGAAACCTTTTAAACCTTATCACGAGCTGATGGCCGAGGCTCACAGCATGACCATGGAAGCCTTACAAAAAGCGCAGCAGGAAGGGTTTGATTATGTTTTGGTTTTACACGGAAGCAGTACGTCCAGGCCAGGGAAAACCACAAAAAGATCCATAGTGCGGAGCCTTATGCGTTCAAAAGAATCTACTCCATATATAATAAAATCAAAATCCATCCAGCAAGAAACCGTATTTCTTGCAGCTATTCGGCCATTAACACACAATAATAAATAAAGGGGTCTTAAGCTATGGGCGTAACAATTCGACAAAAAGAAAAAGGCAAGGGTAATCCGTGGTGGATCTTCATTCATCATAACGGGCAAAGGAAATCGGTAAAAGTTGGTGATAAACGAACGGCTGAACGGGAAGTAAAAAAAATTCAGCGGATGCTTTTAAGTGGTCAGTTTGAGCTTGAGCAAAAGGAAGAACACGGGAAAAAATTCAAGGATTATGCGAAAGATTGGTTGGAAACACGAATAAAAGCGTTGAGGCGTGCCTCAACTCATGAACGATATGAAAGCGTATTAAGAAAACATATCAATCCGGTGATTGGAAATAAACCCATTGATCTGCTGAAAAGAAAAGATATCCGGGATATGATTTTAAAATTTCATGGCCAGGGATATTCTGATTCTATGATCCGATTAATCCGGGATGTGACAAGCGGTGTGATGTTTCAGGCGGTTGAAGATGAAATTATTCAAGCTAATCCAGTGACCGGGATATTAAAGAACCTGAAACTTGAAAAGAAAAAGTCAAAAGAAATAGAAAGTATGACAGCGGAAGAGGTCGCCTTATTCCTGGAAACCTGCGAAAAGTTATATCCTGAACATTACACTTTTTTCTTGTGTGCTTTCCGTACGGGTGCCCGGTTGGGTGAATTGATCGGGATGAATTTTTCAGATATTGACTGGAATAAAAAAAATATCAAGATACAAAGGTCTTTTCGGCGCGGGGTGCTTAGTGGGACAAAGACAGACAAAAGTCGGGTAGTTGTTATGTCGGATCAATTGGTTGCTTCATTAAAAAGGCTTGAGATAATCCGTAAAAAAGAGGCATTGAAAGCAGGGCAGGGTGAACCGCTGGAAATTATTTTTCACAGAAATAATGATTACATGGATCAGAAGTATATTCGGCGGATTTTTAAACGGATTTTGAAAAAATCAGGTATGCGGGATCAAAAACCGCACATTATGCGGCATACGTTTGCCAGCTTGCTCTTATCCAATAAAGAAAGCATGGTTTATGTTAAAGAACAGTTGGGGCATTCGTCAATTGAAACCACGGTTGATATTTACGGACACCTGATTCCAAACAGCAATCGGGACGCTGTAAACCGGCTTGACAATCTGCATTTAAACCGCACCCAGACGCACGCTGACAAAGAAAAAGCTGTACCCGGTTAAGATTACAGCTTTATCTTATATATGGTGCCGAAGGCCGGATTTGAACCGGCACGGGCGTAACCCACTACCCCCTCAAGATAGCGTGTCTACCAAATTCCACCACTTCGGCATATACCTATTGTTATTCAGTTGTTACTGGTGTCTCCAGCTCTGGGTTTTCATCTGTAACCGGGACCGATTCTTCAACTGATTCAGCCGGTATGGTAGTTGCAACATCGTCTTGTGTCTGTGCCCGAGGCGCAGCATTTTGATCTGTTTCACTAAGTTCCGGCCCTGGTACGGATACTGTCTTCGTCATCTGATTAGGTTGCGGTTGAACCGGCACAGCTGGCTGGGTCTGCTGAGTTAAGGGTTTAATATCGGATACAACAGACTTACTACCGCTTTTTGAAATGTAGGCTAAAGTTAGCGAAGTGATCATAAATATAACCGCTGCTGCGGTCGTCATTTTTCCGAGAAAAGTTGCTGCGCCAGTGTTGCCGAACAATGCCTGGCTTCCTGCGCCGCCAAAAACAGCGCCCATGTCAGCTCCTTTGCCGGTTTGTAATAGTACGATGAGGATAAGGGCAATACTGACAATTACGTGAATCGTTACGATTAAAGCAGTCATAAGTCTCTTTTAATTATTATGAGTAATGTATAATCTTACTGAATGAATCCGGTTGTAAGCTGGCACCCCCGACTAAGGCTCCGTCAACATCCGGTAATGCCATCAACTCGGATACGTTATCCGGTTTGACGCTTCCTCCATATAGAATTCGGGTGGCGTTTGCAAGTGAATTCCCGAATTTCTTTCCAACAAGGTCTCTTAGAAATGCATGTACCTCCTGAACTTGATCAGGAGTAGCTGTTTTACCAGTACCAATAGCCCAGACCGGTTCGTATGCAATAACAAGAGAGTGCTGCTCATCTAAAGTTAGACCTTCTAACCCTTTTTCTATCTGTTTGTCAAGCACGGAAAACGTTTTTTTCTCATCGCGGTGTGTTTCTGTTTCCCCTACACAGAGAATAGGGATGAGCCCGGACGAATTGGCAGCCCTCATTCTCTGGTTAACCGTCTCATCTGTTTCTCCAAAATACTGACGTCGCTCCGAGTGGCCGATGATAACATATTGGCATCCGGCGGAAAGGAGCATGGGAGCAGAAATTTCACCGGTAAAAGCCCCTTCTTTTTCCCAGAAAATGTTCTGTGCACCGAGATCAATTTTCGTATTGAGTATTATATCTGATACAACTGCAAGAGATGTAAACGTCGGCGCTATCATAATGTCTACGTTTTCAATATCAGAAACCAGATCTGCTAGTCGGGTTGCTGAATCCACAGCTTCGCTGCAGGTTTTAAACATTTTCCAGTTGCCTGCAATTAATGGGACACGATGTTCCATAGATAAAACTCCTCAGATTGGGAATTGGACTGAAACCATCCGATACGTGTTCATTGTATCGGATGGCGGGTTACTAATTAAAGCTGCTTGCCGATCATTTCTGCAAGATCAACCATTCGGGTAGAGTATCCGGCTTCATTGTCATACCATGATAAAACTTTTACCATGTTTTCAATGGCATAAGTTGTTGGGGCATCAACAATAGATGACAGCGGGCAGCCATTAAAGTCACTGGAAACCAGCGGCAGATCACTGTATCCGAGAATGCCGGAAAGCGTCGTTTCTGAAGCATTTTTGAGTGCGGCATTAATATCTTTAGCATTTACACCGGTTTTTTGAATTGTTACCACCAGGTCGACAATAGAAACATTCGGGGTGGGCACACGGATGGAAAGCCCGTTTAATTTACCGTTTAATTCCGGCAGTACCAGGCCGACGGCTTTGGCAGCGCCGGTTGTTGTCGGAATCATCGACAGGCAGGCCGATCGGGCTCTGCGGAGGTCTTTGTGAGGGGCGTCCAATAAACGCTGGTCACCGGTGTAAGAATGAACAGTGGTCATCAAGCCGGCGATAATGCCGAATTCGTCGTTTAAGACCTTGGCGATCGGTGCCAGGCAGTTGGTTGTGCAGGATGCGTTAGATATGATGTTATGACTCTCTGCATTGTACTGATCAGAATTAACACCCATAACAATTGTAATGTCAGGATCTTTTGCTGGAGCAGAGATGATTACTTTTTTGGCACCGGCAGATAAATGCTTACCAGCGCTTTCTTGGTCTCGGAAAAGTCCGGTGCATTCAGCGGCAATGTCAACATTGAATTTTTTCCAGGGAAGGGTTGCCGGATCTCTTTCAGAGAATACAGCAATGGATTTCCCATCAATTTCGATGGCATTTTCCTTGGGTGTAATTTGAACATCAAGTTTTTCATGAACTGAATCATAGGTCAGCAGATGTGCGATAGATTTTGGATCCATTAAATCATTCACCGCAACAATTTCAATATCAGATCGTTTTAAAGCAGCACGGAATACAAGCCTTCCGATTCTTCCCAGTCCATTGATTGCAATCTTAGTAGCCATTTATATCTCCTTTAAAAAATTTTTCGCATGAGGATTTGATCCTCACGTGTATCTGGGTAATAATTCGGTATTTGCGCTTCAACGGCAAAACCGGTTTTTTTGTAAAGACCAATGCCGGCAGTATTTGACTGTCTGACGTCAAGGATTGCTGACGCTGCCCGTTGTCCACAAAACTCACTCATGCAGTTGTTTAAAAAATTAGCAGCAGTTCCTTTGCGTCGTTGACCAGGATGGACGGCTATTTTTAATATATGAATTTCATCGATAATTAAACGAAAACATAAGTATGCGATAACCTGATATGTTTCAAAAGTATTTTCAAGTTTTAAAACGAAATTATGTGAATATTTATAAGACAGTTCGTTTAAAAAAGATAATCTGCTCCAAGGGTGTTTAAATGACACCTGTTCAATTGTTAAAATGGGATCAATATCTTGTTCTGACATTGAGTCAATGATCAAATCTGACATCTGCTAAATTCTTTTTTCCCCTTTTAAAATACTGCTTGCCAGAGAAATGCTTTTTTTGCCATATGTTTCGATGGTTTTGGCCATCTGGTGAAGATCCATATTTTTTTTTCTGAGGTTGATTGCCTTGAGAAGAACCGGCAGATTAACGCCGGAAATGACTTCAATGCGTCCTTCTTCAAGATATGAGTAGCTTAAATTTGAGGGGGTGCCGCCAAACATGTCTGTTAAAATGAGTATACCCTTATTCGAATCAACCGATTTAATAGCGGCGTTTATTTTTTTTCTTAATTTTTCGACATTTTCCGTTAAATTAATAGATACGGAGATTATAGATTCCGGTGCTGAGCCAAAAATTATTTCAGCAGTTTCAACCAGTGCATCTCCGAGTTGTCCGTGTGTAACTATTACTATACCAACCATGAAAAATCCTGACTTTAAAATTTGCGCTTTTTTTTGATTATTAAATGTCGGTGTGTTGTATTGTATATTACCGATGAATAATCTAAGAACCCTTTAAACCTTAATATCAATATCCCGATGATTAATATCTACTGGACGACCGGGTTTATTAAGATGGTTAAAAATTGTTTCAGCAATAACAACTGAACGATGCTGACCGCCAGTGCAGCCGATGGCAATTGTTAAATATGATTTTCCTTCCTTTTCATACAAGGGGATTAAAAAATCAATAAGATCTTTGAATTTTGTTAAAAAAGTGTGGGTTGTCGGATTCGTTAAAATAAAATTCTGAACTTTTTTATTTTTACCGTCAAGCTTTTTGAGCTCCTGTATAAAATATGGATTGGCTAAAAAGCGCACATCGATGATCAGGTCTGTATCATGTGGCACACCATGCTTGAATCCGAATGACATAATTTTAGTACGCATTGCCACGACGTCAACGGTGCTTTGCGCTAAGTTGAAAATAATTGATTTCAGATCATGAATATTACAATTCGATGTGTCAATAATTCTTGACGCGGCATCTTTTAATGGTTCCAGTAATTTCTTTTCTTCACGGATTCCCTCAATAAGCGATTTGTCACGAACCAGGGGATGATGTCTGCGGGTTTGACTAAACCGTTTTAACAGAACGGTTTCTTCAGCCTCAAGAAACAGGATTTCAAAATGATGTCCTTTTTGCCGGAGATCTTCAAATACAGTCGGCCATGAATTCAGAAACTCTTTTTCGCGGATGTCCATCACAAATGCAAGACCTTTAATTTCAGTACCGCGATGCATTGGCAACTCAAGAAATTTTGGAAGTAACTCAATCGGCATGTTGTCGACACAGTAGAAACCCGTGTCCTCAAGCACTCCAATGGCGGTACTCTTGCCGGATCCGGAAAGCCCTGAGATAATAATTATTTTATAGCTTGTCATATGTGAAAATTTTAAGAAACTTCTATTTGCCAATTTTTGACATAAAAATTTTGCCTGTTTTTTATGTCATGAATTCGTATAGGGGTTGTTAAAAGTCTTCGTCAATGCCTTGTATCAGGCGAATAACTTCATTTCTATCCGATGAAACTAAAAGTTTGTCTTTAAAAGATTCTTCTTTTAATATTTTTGAAATTCGTGCAAGCAGTTTTAGATGGAGATTTGTCGAGTTGTCAGGCGTTAACAGCAAAAAGAATATATGCGTCGGTTTTTTGTCCATTGCATCAAAATTCACCCCTTTGCGGCTTATACCAACGCCTAAAATCAGTGATGAAAGATTTTTTAATTTGCCGTGGGGAATCCCGATACCGTTGCCGATTCCTGTGCTCCCAAGATGTTCACGTTCAATAAGTACCCGGACAAGTTCTTTGTGTTCGATTTGTGTGATATCAGTTACCGGAAGTGTCAGTTCTTCGAGAACACCTTTTTTATCGGTCGCTTTGAGTTCTGTAATAATATTATTGGGGTCTAAAAAGTCGAGTATTTTCATTTCAAGGTGTTTGTTATCTTAAAGTTAAAAAGATTAGCTTCGGGGTTGAATTAATCCGAGATCGCCGTCTTTTCTTCGGTAAAGTACATTGACGCGATTGGTTCTTGAATTAGTAAACACAATAAAGGTATCTGGTACTAAGTTCATCTGCATGATTGCTTCATCAACATCCATTGGTTTGAAATCAATATTTTGTACTATGATTTCAGGCTCACTTCCATCAGGAGATGACGTGGGTTCGTTTTCAGATATTGTCTGATTTTCTTTGAACTCGGATCGAGTGCCCTGGCGATGATTTTTGATTTTTTGTTTGTTCTTTTTGATCTGTTTTTCAAGTTTATCCAGTGCCATGTCAATAGACGAATACATATCGCTGGTTTTTTCACGGCAATTAATACTTAATCGATCGCCGATGATTTTTATTTCTGCAATGTGGCGAATTTTTTCAACTGAAAGCACTACATGGGCTTCAGCAGGGTTGTCGAGCAATTTATCAAGTTTATCCAGTTTATTTTGAACATAGGACTTCAGATGGTCGGAGGGGTCTAAGTTTTTAAATGTTACAGCTATTTGCATAAATTTTTTCCTCCTTAAAATTGTTTACGTTTACTAGACGGTAGGATCCCCATCATTTCCCTGTATTTTGCGACAGTGCGTCTGGCAATGTGAATATCGGACGTTTCTAAAATTTCAGTAATTTTTTTATCACTGTATGGTTTCTTATGGTTTTCATGTTCAATGAGTTTTTTAATTTTGTCCTGAACGCTGGCTGAAGCAATTGATCCGCCGTTTGAGCAGTTGATCGAGCTGTTGAAAAAAAACTTTAATTCGAAAATTCCCTGGGGGGTGTACGCATATTTGTTGTTGGTCACCCGGCTGATGGTGGATTCATGCATTTCAATATCATCAGCAACATCCCGAAGTACCAACGGTTTAAGATGGGCAATGCCATTATCAAAAAAATCGCGCTGAAACTTGATAATGCTTTCCATGACATTGTAAATGGTTTTACGGCGGTGATGAATGCTTTTGATTAGCCATTCAGCTGAACGAAGCCGGTCTTTAAGATACGTTTTTGTCTCATCGGCAATTTTTTCCCCTCTGCGAACGGCTTTTTTATAATATGAATTAATATGCAGTTTCGGCATATCATCATCATTCATTAATATTAAATAATCATCCCCTTCTTTATATACATAGACATCCGGGGTGATATAAATCAGATGGTCGTTGTTGAATCTGTCACCCGGTTTCGGGTCAAGGGTTCTGATAAATTCGACCGCAGATACCACACTGTTGATATCGCACTTCAGGGCTTTGGCAATAATTTTATATCGTTTGCTTTCAAGGTCTTTAAGATGGTTGCGGATAATATCGGTGATGATTGGGTTTTCAATCGCCAAGTGCCGGGTCTGAAGCAACAGGCATTCTTTTAGGTCGGCTGCACAAATACCCGGAGGATCGAATGACTGGATTAATGACACAATCCGGCGGACGTGGTCCGGTGGATAATTGCCGGTCTCGGTGATTGCTTCAACAGATATGTCTAAATAGCCATCCTTGTTTATATTCCCAATGATCTGACTTCCGATTTCTTCATCTTCAGGAGAAGGCTGTGTCATCAGAAGCTGCCAGCGGAGATGATCTGCCAGCGAAGTTTTGTTTGTCGTAAATGCTTCTAAGTCAGTTGCATCTTTTTTTTCACTTTCAAAATGCATTTTACCCGTGGAATTAAATTCATCAATATAATTATGCCAGTCCAGGTAATTGTCGAATTTTTCTTCGATTGAGACTTCTTTGGTTGTTAACGATTCGGTATCGGTTTTTTCAGTATTTTCTTCAGCAGAAATAATATGAGAATCTTCGAGAGTCGGGTTGGTTTCTATCTCCTGCTGGATCATTTCGACCAGTTCAAGTTTTGACAGCTGCAGAAGCTTAATCGCCATCTGAAGCTGAGGTGTCATAACCAACTGCTGCTGAAGTCGAAGATTTTGTTGGAGTTCAATAGCCATATTTTATAATTTAAATTCAGCGCCTAAATAGATTTCGCGGGCAGTCGTACTGGATGCAATCTTTTTGGGCGAACCGGATTCAACGACTTCTCCTTTATTTAAGATATATGCGTGATCACAAACACTGAGTGTTTCGCGGACGTTATGGTCTGATATCACAACACCGATGTTGCGTTTGGCAAGATGTTTTATGATGTTTTGGATGTCAATGACAGCCAACGGGTCAACGCCGGCAAAGGGTTCATCCAGAAGAATAAATGACGGGTCAGTCGCAAGTGCCCGTGTAATTTCAAGCCGTCGTCTTTCTCCGCCGGAAAGGACTGCCGCTTTTTGTGTCGAAAGCCGTTTTATTCCCAGTTCGTCTAAGAGCGCATCAGCTTTAATATTTTGTTCATGCTTAGAAATGGGTAATGATTCCAGTATTGCCATTAAATTATCTTTTACCGTTAGTTTTTTAAAAATAGACGGTTCCTGGGGTAAATAACCGATTCCTTTTCTGGCTCTTTTATACATAGGATAAGCAGTGATCTCTTCAAAATCAAGGTACACGTTTCCGCCATCCGGCTTAATCAAACCGACCGACATATAGAAAGTGGTTGTTTTGCCTGCACCATTGGGACCCAAAAGGCCGACAACTTCACCGCTTTTGATTTCAAGGCTTACGCCTTTGACCACCTTATGGTCATTATAAATTTTTACAAGATTTTTTAAAGCCAATGTTGTCATTGTATATCAGTAATTGAATTTTTTTCTTCCGGTTGAAATATTGCATTGACTCTTTTGTCATCGTTGCCATGGACAATAATCTGACCCGTATTTTGATGAATTGTTATTTTATTGCCTGTTATAAAACTGTTTTTACTTTGCAGTCGGGTCTCTTCGCCGGTTAAAACCAGTGAATTCGAAGGTGTATCATATACCGCCTGGTCGCATTCGGCAGTTTTTTCTTCAAGGTCAATGTGAACATTTCCGGATGCAATAATCTTTTTAATACTTGATTTATTAAACTTTTCTTCATCAGCCTGGTCGGTGTAAAATACCTGCAGCTTATCCGAAGTGATCGTTGTTAATTCATACAAAGCAACCACCTGTCCGGAGAAAACAACATACTGGTTGTTTTGGTTGGCAACCAGACTGTCCGCAGTAATATGAAGCTTTTTTAAATCCTGCGCAGGATTTGGTGTGTCAATTGTTTCGGAAAAACAAGGTACTGAAAATGATATAATTGCTATCACACCAATGGTAATTAATAAATCGATAATATTAATTATAATATGTTTATTGAATATTTCCAATAACAGATCCTTTAACATGTCCATCACATTGAATAATTTCTGTTTCTATACCATATGTCATCGTATCCGCCTGCAGCAACATTGATGAGCCGGTCATTTTTAATGGTTTATTTATATGTATTATACGCAACTGATGTTCATAATTCAAGTTTTCAGTTGTAACCTTATAAGGCGGCATAACTGCAACAATGTTGCCGTTAAGGGAGATATCATTTGTTTTTAAATTTAATTCGCCTTTATCTGCTTTTAAGGTAACACTGGGGTTGTCGTGTCTGAAAAAAATAACTGAAATATCTTTCAATATGACTATATTTTCTTGAGAATACAAACTGGCTGATGCGGCTTCAAGTGCCCATTTTTTTATTCCATCTTCTGTTGCAATATGATGAAATTTTTTAATGGTAAGGTCGGCTTCTGTCGCTTCTGGTGGCGGGGGAGGATCAATATCTTTTAGAATTAGTCGATGTCTGATAAAAATAAAAAGAATGCCACCGACAATTAATATAATAAATCCAGTGGTTAGAAAATTGATTTTCCGGCTTTTTGATATGTGATTTAAATGCAATTTTCTATAATCTTTTCAAGCAGATCTTTTGAATCAAGAATCATTTCGCAGATTTCTCTGACAGCACCGTCACCTCCATTTCGGGAGGTGATAATGTCAGCATGCTTTTTTACTGCATCGTGGGCGTCGGCCACGGCAATACTCACACCGGTTTTTTTCATAAGGGGAATATCCGGAAGGTCATCACCGACAAAAGCAACTTCATGGGCCTGAAGATGGGTTTCAGATAAAATGGTATCAAAAACCGCGCCTTTTGCTTTAATCCCATCATAAATCATTGTAATGCCAAGATCGCTACAGCGTTTCAGGAGAGCAGCAGAAGTTCTTCCCGTGACAATGCCAACCTCTATACCGGCAGTTTGCAATAAACGGATGCCAAGACCGTCTTTTACATTGAACATTTTAATTTCAATGTCTGATCCGGAATAAATGATATGACCACTGGTCAAGACACCATCAACATCTAACAACAATAGTTTTATATTTTTTAATTTTGGATGTTTCATTATTGAATGGTTTATATTTATAAAAAATATTAATTATTTGATATCATGATAAATAATATTTTATGAGGGGTTTAGGTCAAGGCGGCTTCAATGGCTTTTAATTGTACCAAAAGTGGTTCCATATCTGTAAGTTTCATGGAGTTCGGTCCGTCTGAGAGCGCTTTTTCAGGATTGGAATGGGTTTCAATAAACAATCCGTCAGCGCCGGCTGCAATTGCCGCCCTTGCCAGTAATGGCACAAATTCACGTTGACCCGTTGAAGTTGAACCTGCCCCGCCGGGAAGTTGAACACTGTGGGTGGCATCATAAACTACAGGAAAACCGGTTTCATGCATTATCCGGATACATCGGAAATCGGTCACCAGGTTATTATAACCAAAGCAAACCCCACGATCTGTTATAATGACTTTCTCATTTCCGGTCGATAAGATTTTATTTACCACATTTTTCATATCCCAGGGAGCTAAAAACTGGCCTTTTTTTACATTAATCGGTTTCCCTGTATTTGCGGCTTCGACAAGCAGGTCTGTCTGGCGGCATAAAAAAGCCGGGATCTGGATAATATCCAGCGTCTGTGCTGCCATTTCCACTTCACTGACCTGATGAACATCGGAAATAATAGGAACCCCAAGGTCCTTGCGTATAGACGCCAGGACTTCAAGCCCTTTTTTTATACCCGGTCCCCGGAAGGAATCAATTGAAGTCCGGTTGGCCTTGTCATAGGATGCTTTAAAAATAAAAGGTATATTAAGTTTGCCGGTCACTTTTTTCAATTCACATGCAATGTCATATGTTGTTTGATCGTCTTCAATCACGCATGGGCCGGAAATCAGTGTAAATGGTCCGGGGCGGCCAATGCTAATATTATTGATCACTACAGGTTGAACCATGATATCTCCTCAAATAAAGGTATGGTGACAATGGAAAATTTTGAGATCAAGATTCGGCATAGAATTTTTATGCCCGTGTTGACATTATTTATATGTATGTAATGCTTCATGCACCTGTTACCCTGCGTGTTTTTAAAAGTCAAGTTACGAAAATAAGGCCTTGCCAACAACGGCTATACCTGTTAAATATTATTAATTTATTTGCTGAATGAAGTAAGAGGTGCACCTGAATGATGTTTAAAAAAAAAGACAAGGGAAAAAGGCTTAGGAAATGGCTGTTTATCCTCTTTTGTCTATTGGTTATAATACCTTCTTCCTGGGTTTTGTATACAAAACTAGAAGGTGAAAAACCTGTCATTGAATTGACTCTTCAATCCTGGGTCGTTCCGGCGGTTTTTGAAGTAACCGGATTCGTTGATGACGAAAAAAGCGGGATAAAAAAGCTTTGGATCAGTTTACTGCAAAACGGCAAAGAAACAATTCTGCTGGATGAAGATTACAGTACCAGGGGATTTTTGCAAAAGGGGACTGTCACTCGAGTTCCTATTAAATTCAATGTTGATGCAAAAAAAATGAATCTTTCTGATGGCGCTGCAAAATTGAGAATTGCCGCATGGGATTACACGTGGCGGGACTGGTGGAAGGGAAACCGGTCATATTTTGAAAAAGATATCATATTGGATACAAAACCACCGGTATTATCTGTATTAAGCAAGCAGCATAATGTGGCCAACGGCGGTTCCGGTCTGGTCATTTATAAACTGTCTGAGCCATGTTCCCAAAGCGGTGTTTTTGTCGGAGATGAATTCTTTCCCGGTCATTCCGGATACTATGATGATCAGGATATTCATCTTGCTTTTTTTGCAATACCTTTTGATTATGATAAAAATACCGACATATTTATTAAAGCCTTTGACCTTGCTGGAAACCATTCGCGAAGCGGTTTCTATTATTATATTATTAATAAAAAATTCATCAGCGACACAATTAATATATCTGATAATTTTTTAAACTGGAAACTCCCTGAATTTCAGACAGTTGACGGGTTTCCGTCTGACAAATCATCTAAAGATAAATTCGTTTTTATCAACAAGGAACTGCGGAAAAGAAATAATCAATCGATACTTGATAATGGCAAAAAAACTGACAGTCAGATATTCTGGAATAATGCATTTGGGCGTCTGCCCAACTCCGCCAGAAGGGCAAATTTTGCAGATCATCGTGTATATAAGTACAATGGTCAGATTGTAAGCAATGCCGTACATATGGGTATTGATCTGGCATCTGTCAAGCATGCTGAAGTCCCGGTGGCCAACCGGGGAAAAGTTGTGTTTTTAGGTCCTGTCGGTATTTACGGCAATCTTGTTTGTATTGATCATGGGTGCGGGTTAATGAGTATTTATGCACATCTCAGCCGTATGTCGGTTAATATTGATGATTTGGTTGCAAAAGGGGATATCATCGGCTACACGGGTACCAGTGGCTTGGCTGGTGGGGATCATCTTCATTTTGGAATGTTTATTGATCATGTTTTTGTAAACCCGGTTGAGTGGTGGGATGCATCCTGGATAACCAATAATATTAACGGCAAACTCGAAACCGTCCAATCCATGGTGCAATGATATAAACTGTTTTTGGAGAATTATTTGCAAATGCCAAAATTTAAAGTGAATAAAACATACAAAGAGATCAATGATAAAATCCGTTCCGGCGAAGTGGTCGTTGTTACAGCCGACGAGATGGTTGATATCGTCAATGAAAAAGGTCCTGTCAAAGCGGCTGAAACTGTTGATGTCGTCACCACGGCGACCTTTGCCCCCATGTGTTCATCGGGTGCGTTTATCAATTTCGGGCAATCGGTTCCAACTATTAGAGCGTCTTCGGTCTGGCTGAATAATGTCCCTGCATATGGCGGTCTGGCAGCAGTAGACTGCTACATTGGCGCAACTGAAACAAGCCTTGAAGATCCTTTGAACAAGGTCTGGCCGGGAGCGTTTAATTATGGCGGCGGCCATGTGATTCACGATCTTGTCGCTGGAAAATCAGTCCACTTAAAAGCAACCGGTTATGGCACATCATGTTATCCGAATCGGGAAATTAAAAAAAAGATTAAATTAACCGATTTGCCTCAGGCAACACTTTGCAATCCGAGAAACGGATATCAGAATTATAACTGTGCAGTTAATTTTTCAAATAAAACGATTTATACATATATGGGAACGTTGAAACCCAAAGCGGGTAATGCCAATTATTCCACGGCCGGTCAACTCAGCCCGCTTTTTAATGACCCATATTATAAAACCATCGGACTTGGTACACGGATTTTTTTAGGCGGTGGCGAAGGTTATGTGACCTGGTATGGGACTCAGCATAAACCCTCTGCACTACGAAATGAGAATGGTGTTCCCAAAACCCCGGCAGGAACCATGTGGGTGATGGGCGATCTTAAATTAATGAAACCCGAATGGATTGTCGGTGTCAGTCTTCGCGGATACGGCGTTTCCCTGGCCGTTGGACTGGGTGTGCCCATTCCGATTTTAAATGAAGAAATGGCACAATTTACAGCAGTTTCAGACAAGGATATTGACGTACAGATTGTTGATTATGGCAAAGATTATCCCAATGGAGTTAACAAGAATTATGGTTTTGCCACCTATGATGAATTGAAATCAGGCACTATTCAATTTCAAGGCAAAGAGGTTCCAACGGTGCCTTTATCTAGCATCGCTAAAGCCCGCGAGATTGCAGATATTTTAAAGGGCTGGATCAAAAATAATAATTTTGTACTTGGAGAGCCGCAATTTACTCTGCCGGTGGAATAATACCCGAGAAAAAATACCGGAAAAAAATAAAAAAAGACGCTCTAAATCATATATTAAGTGAGGCATAACCAATTTGAATGCAAAAGCAGCTGTTAATAAGATAAAATCAAAAAATGAGGTAAAAACAAAGAGCAAGCTTAGAGAAAACGTTGAAGCAATAGTTATTGCGATCGTTTTAGCGCTTTTTATTCGAACTTTTGTGGTCCAGGCTTTTAAAATTCCTTCCGGCTCAATGAAACCAACGTTGCAGATTGGTGACCATATTTTAGTGAATAAATTTATTTATGGCGTTAAGATCCCATATATCGGCAAAACAATTATTCCATATAAAAATCCTGATCACGGTGATATTATCGTTTTCAGATATCCTGAGGATCCGGATAAAGATTTTATCAAACGCCTGATCGGTGTTCCCGGCGACATTATTCAAATCAAAAATAAAAAAGTTTTTGTGAATGATGTTCCGATCCTAAATGATTTAGGTGTTCATTCAGAGTCGCGAATTTTATCCGGCCAGATCAATCATCGGGATAATTTCGGACCGGTCACAGTTCCTGATGAATCTTATTTTGTTATGGGTGATAATCGTGACAACAGTTATGACAGCCGATTTTGGGGGTTTGTGGGACAGCGAGCCATTAAAGGAAAGGCGTTTATTATTTACTGGTCCTGGGACAGTGATAATTTCGGTGTCAGATGGGGAAGACTCGGATCCATATTAAAATAGGGCGATATGTATCATGACGTGGAACAGAAAAGATATTCTTGATATTGAATCCCTAACAGTTGATGAAATTAAGTCTGTTTTAGATACAGCTGACGGTCTTAAGGAAATTTCAGAACGATCAATTAAAAAAGTACCGACGCTCAGGGGTAAAACCGTGATACTTTTTTTCCATGAGCCGAGTACACGGACGCGCGTATCTTTTGACATTGCGGCTAAAAGACTGTCTGCTGATTCAATTTCCATCTCCGCATCCACCAGTAGCCTGGTAAAAGGGGAAACACTGATTGACACAGCCCGGAATCTGGAATCAATGAATCCGGATGTGGTTGTGATGCGTCACTCTTCAGCCGGAACTCCCTTTTTATTGTCTCAAAAGATTTCTACTCCGATTATTAATGCCGGAGACGGTATGCATGCCCATCCGACCCAGGCCTTGCTGGATATGATGACTGTCAGGGAAGTCAAAAAAGATTTAAACGGTTTGCGTATTGCGATTGTCGGTGACATTGCGCATAGCCGAGTCGCCCGTTCCAATATTACGGGTTTTCGGAAAATGGGGGCAGAGGTCCGTCTGTCAGGTCCTCCGACAATGATTCCCAAAGATATTGAGTCTCTTGGAGCAGAGGTCACATATGATTTTGAAGAAGCTATTGATGGGGTTGATGTGATTATGATGCTTCGCATCCAAAAAGAAAGACAGCGCAATTTCTTATTTCCAAGTGAACGTGAATACGCAAAAAGATATGGTCTGAGTATGGCAAAATTAAAGAAAGCCAAGCCGGATGCTTTGATTATGCATCCCGGGCCCTTGAACAGAGGGGTTGAGATTACACCGGAGGTCGCTGATCACATAAATTCAGTTATTTTAACTCAGGTGACAAACGGCGTTGCCTTAAGAATGGCGCTTTTATATCTGCTGGCAGGAGGGTTACGCAATGCGTCTGATTATTAAGAACGGGCATATTATTGATCCCGGCAATATTGATACGGTTACCAGTATTATAATTGACGATGGTATTATAACGCATATTGCCGAGTCTGCTGCTGTTTTTTCGGAAAAAGACAAACAGGATATACAAATTATTGATGCTGCCGGTTGTTTTGTCGTGCCGGGTCTTATAGATATGCATGTCCATTTACGTGATCCTGGCCACGAATATAAAGAATCTATTGAAACCGGTATTCGGGCAGCTGCTGCCGGTGGTTTTACAGCAGTCTGCTGTATGCCGAACACCCGTCCTGTTAATGATAATCGTCAGATTACCGACTATATAATCAAAACTGCCGATCAGCTTCAATCGGTGGCTGTTTATCCAGTGGCTTCCATCAGCCGGGGACTTAAAGGCCATGAGCTGAGTGATTTCGGTGAGTTAAAAGAATCCGGCGCGGTCGCTGTTTCTGATGACGGGTTGACGGTATCAGAATCACAGCTGATGCGAAGAGCTTTGGAATATGCAAAAGGTGTGGGGTTGAAAGTTATTTCACATTGCGAAGATGCCGGTCTTTCCGATGGTGATATGAATGAAGGACTTATGTCTACACGAATGGGTCTTGCAGGTATACCCAATGCCGCTGAAAGTATTATGGTCATGCGGGATATTGCCTTATGTGAATTAACCGGTTCACCGGTTCACATCGCCCATGTCAGCACAAAAGAGTCGGTTCATGCCATACGAGACGCTAAGTTAAGAGGAGCCCTGGTAACGGCTGAGACGGCCCCGCATTATTTTACCCTGACCGATGAAGCGGTCGGTAATTATGATACCAATGCAAAAATGAATCCGCCGCTTCGGTCAAGAGAGGACAGAGAAGCCATTCGTAAAGGACTTGCAGATGGTACTATTGATGTTATTGTGACCGACCATGCCCCGCATTCGGTGCTGGAAAAGGAAGTAGAATTCGAGAAGGCCGCAAACGGCATCATCGGACTTGAAACCTCACTGCCACTGGGATTGAAGCTGGTAGCCGAAGGTGCTATTACACTTGAGATGCTGATTGAAAAAATGTCAAAAAACCCATCTGAGATAATCGGTCTTTCCAGAAATATCGCTGTCAATGAACCGGCGAACCTGACGATCATAGATACTGAGCGATCGTTTACGTATGATGTTGAAAAAGGGTTTTCAAAAAGTAAAAATTCCCCTTTTAATGGATGGCAGTTTAAAGGAATGGCAGTGTATACGATTGTCAACGGTCGTGTTGTTTTTGAAAATAAATAATTTTATATTATTCAATACATAAATTAATCAATGAATCAAAAATTTCCTCATATACTCGTTGTTGATGATGAACTCAGCATGAGAGAATTTCTCGAGCTGATGCTTACAAAGCAGGGATACCAAGTCAGTTGTGCAGAAAATGGACTGACGGCAAATAAAATGATCGAAAAAAATTTTTACGATCTGGTCCTTTGCGATATTCGGCTTGGGGATATCAGCGGTTTAGATGTTTTGAGAAAGGCAAAAACCGTTCATTCCAATACGATTGTCATTATGATTTCCGCGTATGCGACTGCTGAAAATGCGGTTGAGGCAATGAATGAAGGCGCATATGATTACCTGCCCAAACCGTTTGATAATAAAGAACTCAAGCAAACCATCGCCAAGGCGCTTGATTTGCGAACGTTGTCCGATGAAAAGAAAAGTCTGGATGTTGAACTGAAAAAAAATCGTCATTTTGGTTTACTTGTCGGCAACAGTCCCCGGATGCTGCATATCTATGAAGTAATCAAACAGATTGCCCCGACCAAAACGAACGTACTGATAACCGGTGAAAGCGGAACCGGAAAGGAATTGATCGCCCGTTCCATTCATCACGAAAGCGACCGCCACGATAAACCGTTTATTGTGATCAATTGCGGCAGTATACCGGAAACGCTTATTGAAAGTGAAATTTTTGGATATCGTAAAGGGGCTTTTACCGGTGCGAATCAGGATAAGAAAGGGCTTTTTGAGGTTGCAAACAAAGGGACTATCTTTTTAGATGAGATCGGAGAACTCAGCCTGACAATGCAGGTTAAACTTCTTCGGGTTGTGCAGGAAAGAGTGTTTAAGCCAGTTGGCACCAATGATGATGTGGCGGTTGATATCCGTATTCTGTCTGCAACAAATAAAAAACTTGAAGAAGAGGTGATCGCAAAAAATTTCCGTGAAGATCTGTTTTATCGAATTAATGTAATTGAGATTAAGGTCCCCCCCCTTCGTGATCGAAAAGGAGACTTGCGCCCACTGGCACAGCATTTTCTGGATAAATATTCCCGCGAATCCGGCAAAGAAATCACCAAAATCTCTTCCTATGCTGTTGATCTGCTGCAAAAATATAATTTTCCCGGTAATATTCGTGAACTTGAAAATCTGATTGAACGCAGCGTGGCGCTCTCCAGTACAAATATTATCCTGCCGGACAGCCTGTCATTGTCAATTCATAAGCGGCGGTGGATAGAAGGCATGCAAAATCAGCGATATGATATTAGCGATGTTGAAAATGGCGTATCCCTGGATAATATTTTAGAAGAAATAGAACGGGCATACATTGAAAAAGCAATGAAAATCACCAATGGAAATAAAAATGCGGCCGCTGATCTGCTCGATATCAGTTTACGGTCAATACGGTATCGCTGCAGTAAGTTAGAGGTCGTTAAATTTTCCGATTAAGCCCACATAATCATCATACCTTTATGACCCTTTTATTTTTTAAATCATCTGAATTATGATCAGCGTTGATAATCTTTCAAAGAGTTTCGGTTCAAGTGTTTTATTTGAAAACGCCAGTTTTAAAATAAATCGTCGTGAACGCGTCGGCCTGGTTGGTCGTAACGGACACGGTAAAACAACCCTTTTCAAAATCCTTTCAGGACAGGCGGAAGCCGACTCTGGCAATATTATCATCCCTAAAAATTACCGTATCGGTTATGTAAAA
The DNA here is from genome assembly GCA_027858815.1 of Desulfobacteraceae bacterium. GTDB lineage: Bacteria > Desulfobacterota > Desulfobacteria > Desulfobacterales > Desulfosalsimonadaceae > SURF-3. Next base: position 1,667 of record JAQIBZ010000336.1, on the reverse strand, counting down.
CAGGAAATAAATTTTACTGAAAAAACGGTATTTGAGGAAGGTATACGCGGATTGCCCGAGGATGCAGCATCGCATCACTGGAAAGTTGAAAAGATCCTCGCCGGCTTAGGTTTTGACAAAAAAGATTTAACCCGATCTCCGGCAGATTTATCCGGCGGATTTCAGGTTCGTCTGAATTTAACAAAAGAACTGCTTTCAGAACCGGACCTTCTATTGTTGGATGAACCCACAAATTATCTTGATATTACATCGATCCGCTGGATTAAAGGGTTTTTATCCCAATGGCCCCGTGAAGTTTTTATTATTACACATGATCGCGGGTTCATGGACTCTTTAGTTACGCATGTGCTGGGCATTCACCGGGAAAAAGTCCGTAAATTTACCGGAAACACAGAAAAGTATTATTTGCAGATTGCTCAGGAAGAAGAAATCCATGAGAAAACGAGGATTAATGAAGATAAGCGTCGTAAGGAGATTGAAGTATTCGTTACCCGTTTCCGGGCAAAAGCAAGGCTTGCCGGAATGGTTCAATCCCGGGTAAAAACGCTCAGTAAATTAACCCGGTCCGAGAAACTGGAAAAATTTAAAGACCTTGATTTTTCATTTCGAAGTAAGCCTTTTAATGGTAAAATTTTAGCACGTATTGAAGATCTCAGCTTTGGCTATAATCCTTCTCGTAAATTGATTTCCGAGCTTAATCTGACAATCGGGCCAAAAGACCGGATTTGTGTGATTGGCAGAAATGGTGCCGGAAAAACGACCTTTCTGAAACTTCTCGGTGGTATTATGGCCCCGGATACCGGATATATTAACTATCATCATGAAATTACGCCAGGATATTTTGAACAAACCAATGTTAAAACATTAGATGATGATAAAACCATTGAAGAGGAAATACTTTACACGAGTCCGGATCTTGACCGGCAGGCGGCCCGTAATATTTGCGGAGCAATGCTTTTTGAAGGGGATTCAGCCTTAAAAAAAATCCGTGTTTTATCTGGTGGTGAGAAAAGTCGCGTGATGTTGGGGAAATTACTTTGCACGCCCATCAATCTTTTGCTTTTAGATGAACCATCCAATCATTTTGATATGGAGTCCTGTGAAGCTCTGCTTGGCGCAATGGACCATTTTGACGGTGCCGTTATTATGGTTACCCATAATGAAATGTTTCTTCATGCTATTGCTGAACGATTAATTGTTTTTAAAGATGATGATGTTTCAATTTTTGAAGGTGATTATCAGCAGTTTCTCAATGCGGATGGTTGGGGTGATGAAATCGTGCAGGATTTATCCGCTAAAAATGAAGTTCATTGTCAAAAAACAGATAAATTAACTAAAAAGGAAATTCGGCAGCTTCGTTCATCAATCATTGCAGAACGCAGTAAAAGTTTAAGACCTCTAGATATAAAGATCAATGCGCTGGAGACGACCATAGACGCAAATGAAAACTATTTGGGTCAATTGCATGATAAAATGCAATCAGCAACGGAAGAAAATGACGGTCCCTTAATTACTGATTTGTCTCAGAAGATCCATCAGTGTCAAATTGATATAGAACGGGATTTTGAATTGTTTGAATCGATTTCAGAGGCTGTTGAAACTAAACGCGCATCATTTGACCTGAAGTTGCTGGAGCTTGATGAAATTGAGTGCTGATTCTTATTTTT